>CAMWYL010000285.1 GCA_947178465.1 uncultured Lachnospiraceae bacterium
CTCCCGAATAATCGTCTCTACAACATTCTTTATATTCTTTTCAGTAACTCCTGTTATCGTTTTCTGTTCCGACTCCTGCACCACATCAACCCTCTCAACCCGCCAGGCTCCGGTTTCCTCATTTACCTCCAGAACAGCCATCGTTACCGGCTGTCGAAACCGCCGCGGGCCACAGCTTCCCGGATTTAGATAAAGTATGCCTTCCTCCGTCTTCTCCTCATATTTATGGGAATGACCGTATATAAATACATCCGTTCCGGACAAATCCGCTTTCCTGTGCTTTTTATTATGCACCATATAAATATGCAGCCCAAACAGTGTGATTTCCAGCTCCTGCGGGAGCGCCTCTGCCCATTCCCTGTCGTTATTGCCGCGCACCACATAGAGCGGCAATAACGTATTCAACTCGTCTAATACTTTCTGATTGTTAATATCTCCGCCATGCAGAATCACCTCACAGGTTTTAATAACATTAGTTATTTCCGAACGGAGCAGTCCGTGTGTATCCGATAATACGGCAATTCGATGTATCAAAGACTGCATTACAATCCCCTTTCCCATATTTTCGTTAAATATCTCCTCACATGCGTCCCTGCCACGCCAACCAGCAGCCCTGTCACAAGTCCGGCGATCATCAGTACCGGCAGATAATAAAGCACACTCCTGCTTTCCACGATAACCATTGCAACCAGAAGCTGTCCGATATTGTGACTCACGCCACCCGCAACGCTGACTCCCACAGGAGAAAAGCCCTTACATGCTTTGAGCAGCGCAAGCATTACCAGAAAGCTCAACAGCCCCCCCGCAAGGCTGTAAATAAGGGACGCCATATTCCCAAACAAAAAAGCTGCCAATACGATTCGGATTGCGGAAATCTCCGCCACCTGCATTGGCTTGAGAAAATAAAGCCCGAGGAGCACAACCAGATTGGCAAGCCCAAGCTTAATCCCAGGGATGCCAAAGGAAAAAGGTATCAGGGTCTCGATATAGCTGAATATCATTGCAAGCGCCACCAACATCGCCGAATATGCCACTCTTTTTGCCACGCCCGTCACCATCTCCTCCTACCGGACACGCCCCGCGGCGTCAACCATACGGCGCGTCCGCCAAACAGACATCCTGCCGGTATACAATACCATGGTATACAATACCATTCACTAACGGATTATCTCAACCGTCATACTGCCCTCTGCCGTAAAATCCGCCGCAATCCCCTCCGTCACATACAGGCGGTTCTCCGTATCAAGCAGTATCATGTCAAACTGACCACGGTTTTCCCGCCAGAATGCAATCGCCTTATCTTTTCCCATAACAAAAAGTGCGGTGGATAAGCCGTCCGCAAGCGTACCGTCCGCACTGACAATCGTCACGGAAACCAGCCCGCTCTGTGCAGGTCTCCCTGTTTTCGGATCAAGGATGTGGTGATATATGACACCCTCCTCCTCAAAATACCGTTCATAGCCGCCCGAGGTCACAACCGCCTTGTCTTTCACCGAGAGAACACCCAAATACGGTAACGTACCGTCAGGACTCTTTATGCCTATCCGCCATGCGCTTTTGTCCGGTCTTGCGCCTACAAGCTGGACATTTCCGCCAAGGTTCAGCTTCGCGCTCCGTATATTGTACTCCCGCATAATCCGGGCAATACGCGACGAGGTATAGCCCTTGGCGATGCCGCCAAAATCAATCTCTACCCCCTCCGGCAGCGTCAACGTCCCATCCTCCTCATTATATACCAATCCGGAGGCATCTACCCTTGTACTCAGCGTCTGCAGCTCCGCCTCGGCAGGCACTCGAAACACCTGTGTATCAAAGCCCCACGCCCGCATAACAGGGTAGATTGTTATGTCAAATGCTCCCTCCGTCTCCCGCCAAAGCTCCATGGAACGCAAAAACAGATATTCGGTATCGGCAGACAATGTACCCGTTTTGTTTTGATTGAGCCCGGACACCTCGCTCTTCTCAAGCCCCGTCGAGAGCAGCTCATCCAGCCGTTGAATCTCCCGTGCGGCAGCTTCCACCGCTTCCTCGCTGTCCCGTCCGTATGCGGTGATTTCCATATAGGTATCCATTGCGAAAATGCCTTTTGTCGCCGATTTATTGACGTCCTTCATATAATATGCCATGAGCACACACACAAGCAACACCGCCACGGCAACCGCAACCGTTTTCAGATATTTCCCCATCTATTCCCCTGTTCCTTCCTCCGGGGGCGAATCCAACTGTTTGCACATCCGGACATGAGGGCAATCCTGCTCATACTCGATTTCCCCATATGCTTCATATCCGTTTTTGCGGTAAAATGCGGCTGCCTGCGTCTGCGCATGCAGATGTACCGCCGTTCCACCGGCCGCCTGTATCTGCTCCTCTGCCTTCCGCAGCAGCTTAGAGCCGCACTGCTGTCCCCGATACGGCTTCATCACCGCCATACGCCCAACAATATATGTATCCGTTTGCGCATCCTTGAAGAAACGGCAGACCGCCACAGGTTCCCCCTGATCCAGCATAATCAGATGGGTCGCACTCGCGTCAATCGTATCAAATTCCTCTTCAAAGCCCTGTTCCTCACAGAAAACCGTCTTGCGAATATGAACCGCTTCCGGAGGCAGCGTACTATAAATTTTTATTTCCATTTCAAAAACACCTGTTATATATTTTGTTGGTTGCTCAAATACCGGATGCAAATTCCATCCGCATGAAGGACATCTCCCTCAAGCTTTCTGGAAAATACAATCTTACTGTCGCGGTCCTTAATAATCTCAATATCCTCCGCACTGCTGTTGACAATCACCTCAAGCGTCTCTCCCCAGCCCATCTTTTGGAACTGAATGATTCTCGGATTCTCATAATCAGACGGGAAATGGAAATTCCGCTCCCGCATCAGCGGCTCTTCCTTACGGAGCTTTATCAGCTGCTTTGTAAGAGAAATCTGCTCGTTGTATTTACCCTGCTCAATGTCGTCCCAAGGCATACAACGGCGGCAGTCAGGGTCAAAGCCTCCCTCCATGCCGATCTCCGTTCCATAATAAATACATACGCTTCCGGGCATGGTGAACAATAACGCCAGAAGACTGTTATACTCATCCAACCCTCCGGTGACATTCCGCAGACGGATGGTGTCGTGGGAGTCCAGCATATTGAAGAGCACATCATTTGTCTGCTGCATATAATTGGTATAGCAGCGGTTAATCATAAATTCAAAGTCCTCTCCCGTAAGGCTCTTGTCAAGGAAGAAATCCTTCATGCTTCCCGCCAGCGGATAGTTCATTACGGAATCATACTCGTCTCCCCGCAGCCACGGAATCGCGTCATGCCAAATCTCTCCAAGTATGTAAATATCCGGCTTAATAGATTTGAGGGCTATTCGCAGTTCCTTACAGAATACATGCGATACCTCGTTTGCCACATCCATACGAATGCCGTCCACATTATATTTCTTCACCCAGCCGCAGGCTACCCCGATCAGGTAATCCCTTACCGCCTTATTGTTTGTATTGAGCTTTGGCATCGCATCAAAAAACGCGAACGTGTAAAGCTGTCCTTTTTTCGCCGCATCCCACTTATCGGAAAACGGAAATTCGTTTATCATAAACCAATCAAAATACTGAGAATCCCGACCATTCTTCAGCACATCCTGCCACGGCTTGAAAAAATAACCGCTGTGATTAAATACTGCGTCAAGCATTACCCGAATGCCGCGCCGGTGCGCTTCTTCCACAAACCGCTTCATCGTCTCATCACTGCCGAAATGGTGGTCAATCTTCTCATAATCCGTCGTATCATACTTGTGATTGGAATATGCTTCATTAATCGGCGTCGTATAAATACCGGTGATTCCCAAGTCCTGCAAATAATCCAGCTTGTCAATCATTCCCTGCAAATCGCCGCCGTAAAAATCCTTGTGCTGAATATTTCCCTCACATTTCCACGGCTTTACGTTCTCAGGATTAATCGAAGGGTCACCGTTGCAGAACCTGTCCGGGAAAATCTGATACCAAACCGTCTCATTAACCCAATTCGGTACCCTGTTGATATCAATCGGATTCATCCACGGCATCGTAAAGCACTGTCTGCTGCGCCCTTTCAGCTGCATCTGCTCCTCACTGACAAAACCATCCTCAAAGTAATACCAATGCTCCGTGTCCGTAACCAATTCAAAATAATATTTCAGGCGCTTGAAGGCCGGCTTTATGGTCGTTGTCCACCAAATCTGATATTTCAGCCGTTTCTTGAACGGAATATTTGCCTTATCGCCTGTCCACTCTTCCCCGCCGCCTAAAATTCCGTTGGCAAACGGATCACCATAAACAATATTCACTTCCTTTACATCATAGCCTGTCTTGATGTTGATGATAAGCTGATCCTCATCCAGCATGTAGCAATAATTGTCAACCGCTCTGTGATAAACTGATGCAAACTCCATATTCCCCTGCCTTTCTTGGAAAACGTTTTCCAAACGACTGTTATTTATGGCTTCCAACCTCTGCAAATTGGAAGCCTTTTAGTCATTATACACAAACCTTCACAAGATTGCAACATAAAACCGATAAAAAATCGTCGCTCGGCAGCGACGATTTAGAGAATGCTTTGCATTCTCCTCGAAATGATTTATACTGTCGCAATTTCCTGTATGGATTAAGGTGTCAAAAGGTATTATTCTTTTTTCAATGAGGCAGATTGCACAAAA
>CAMWYL010000286.1 GCA_947178465.1 uncultured Lachnospiraceae bacterium
CTCTAAGAGCACACCTTTGGGAATCCGCGCACCTACCTTGGTAAACTTCGCCGGATCCCTCAGGAAATCGACAATCTCCTCCAGATCCTCCTTTTCCTCGCGAAGCCCTGCAACATCCTTCAATGTAATCTCTCCGCTGGTCGTCATGCGCGCCCTGCTTTTTCCGAAGTTCATCATCTTCCCGCCGCCGCTGTTTCCGGCATTTTGCGCGCTCATCATACTGAACATAAAGATGATCACCACCACCAGCATCAACAGCGGAAGCAGCTCTGTCAGAAACCAATTCTCCTGTGGCACGTCCTCCACAATCGGATCAATATTATATTTAGTCAGAAGCTCCTGTATCTCCACAACATCGGAAACATAAAGCGTCCTCTGCTGATTGTCCCTGAGTGCAATGTATACCGTACCGGTCGGCACCTGCGCATTGGGGTGAATCTCGACATCAACCACCTCGCCGCTCTCAAGCTGCGCGATAAATTCACCCTTTGTATAGGACCCCTGGCTTCCCCGCATGGTACTCGCCCACACCGTGGCGACGACAAGAATCATAATTATGATAAATGTTAAATTAATTCCTTTTGAACCCTTTCCCAATTTCCGTCTCCTTCTATCCTTCTATATTTCCACCCGGACCTAATCCAGCTCCACCACGCCGATGTAGGGAAGATTCCGATAGCGCTGCTGATAATCGAGCCCATAGCCTACCACGAACTTATCCGGTATCTCAAATCCGGTGTAATCCACATTTACCTCTACCACACGCCGTTCCGGCTTGTCAAGCAGGGTACACAGAGCAATGCTTCTCGGCCCGCGCTGCTGAAGCAGCTCTATGAGATAGCTGAGCGTCCTCCCCGAATCCACGATATCCTCTACGATAATGACGTCCTTGTCCTTTAACGGCTCATCCAAATCCTTGACAATTTTTACCACGCCGCTTGACCTGGTATTCCCGCCATAACTTGACACGGACATAAAATCCAATGACACCGGCACGGTAATGCGCTTGGCAAGCTCGCACATAAAAAAGCTGCCTCCCTTGAGCACGCATACCAAATGCGGCTGCTTTCCGGCATAATCACGACTGATCTGCTCTCCGATAGCCTGTATTCTGGCATCTACTTCCTTTTCCGTCAACATGACTTTGATGTGTTCCGCCATTCTGATTTCCTCCTTGGTTTTCACTGACAAACGAAACCTGCAAAATGGTTTCCGTGTGGGAAGAGACCTTATAATAGCTGCTGATTCGCTCCCCGACGACCCATAGGATATGGCTGCCGTCGGCCACAAGGCAAATCTCCTCCCGTACCTCTCTCGGTATCTTTTGGTCAATGAAATATGCCTTTAAGGTCTTTCTCTGGTTTATCGCATTTACCGTGAGATAATCTCCCGGTTTGCGCGTTCTTACGACGATACTATTTTTTATTCTACCATAATCGAACCATTTCGTATACTTTTTTTGCGGAATATTTTGCAAGTTGTCTGCTTTTTGCAGTGAAAACTCCAACACCGCTCCCTCCCGCCAAGGGATTCTGAGATGCTCTCCCGCCAAGAGAAGGCTTTTTTCATGCTCGGAAAGGACAAGCTCTGCCACAGGAGACGCTTCCGATGCTTTCCGAATGTGGAGTCCGTCGTAGTCCCGCACGGCCGTCAGACTGTAGGGCAAATCCACCTGTCTGCCGCACTGCCTGGAAAGCAGTTCCCGCAGCTGCTTTACATGTACCGCCGTCAGATCCTTTGCGCTGCCCGCGGCCTTTGAGAGCAGCTCCATAAGGACATAGCCCTGTATGGTGCCATGGAGTGTGTAAAAGGCTTCAGCATTTAAATAATAAACGACATCTCCGCCCTGTTTTTCATAAGTGACACATTTGTCATATCCTTCCGCCGTCATGTCATTGATCAGCTCATAGGCCTCGCCGATTCGCGTACACGCCTCTCCAATATGCTCTGTCACGGCGGGACTGATTTCCTTTCCTATCGTTTCCATTATATGATGACGGATTTTATTTCTTGTATAATTATCCTCCAAATTGGTATGGTCTATGCAGAACGCAATCTGCCGCTGCGCAAGAAATGCCTCGATCTGCGACCGTTCCATGCACAGAAGCGGACGGACAATCCGATCACGCACCGGAGGGATTCCCGCAAGCCCTTTGAGCGCACTTCCGCGAAACAAATGAAACAGAAAGGTTTCGCAGCAATCGTTTTTATTATGCGCCACCGCGATTTTCCCCTTGTTCGCTCCCAAGGTCTTATAAAATGCCTCGTATCGAATGCTGCGTCCCGCCTCCTCAGTGGAAATATGGCACTTTGCAGCGACTGCGGCGACGTCCCGCTCCACAAGCGTAAAGGGAAGTCCGAATTGCCCGCAAAGCTGCTCCACATACGCGGCATCTGCACCGGCCTGCGCCCGAAGCAGATGATTGACATGCACAACATGAAGCTTTATCGGAATTACCTTCCTTATCTCGAGAAGCATGAAAAGAAGGCAGACGGAATCCGCACCCCCAGACACACCTGCCACCACATAATCATTTTCGTCAAACATATGATGTTCGTTCGCATATGCAATTACTTTGTTTATCATTTGCTTTTCTTCCATATCCGTCTCTGTCCCGCAGGGACTTCCCACAGGGACTATTCCCCATAACTCCTGTGATTGTACCGGATGGAGCAGACCAATACCGTCATGTCATCCATGATATGGCCTCCCTGACAGTTTATCGCATATTGGAGCAGTTGGTTCGACATCTCCTTCGGGTTCGCGGTATCCATCCTTGAGATAATCTCCGGCAGTCGTCTGCCTCCTACGCCCTCAAGGGCATCCGTGACCCCGTCCGACAGCAGAATCAGCATATCCGAATCCATCAGCTTTATCGTCTGCACCAGAGGGCACAACTCGTCAATACTTCCAAGCGGGAGCGTGTCCACCGAAATCTCCTCAACACGATTGCCGCGCTTGCGATAACTCGGCGCCGCGCCCGCCTTGAGAAACTCCGCGTCCCCGTTTAAAAGATTGATGGCACAAACATCCAATGTCGTCATATTACAGCACTGTGTCTGTGACGCGATTGCGCTGTTGACCATTGCAAACGCCTTTTCCTTCCGAAAGCCGGCCTCAAGAAATTTCTCCATAAACTCTATCACCGAACGGCTGTCCCTGCACGCCTGCTCTCCGCTTCCCATGCCGTCCGCAACCATCATGATCGCCTGATTTTGATTATATTCCTCAAATGAGAAATTGTCACCTGAGATTTTCTCATTCTCCTTAACCGCGCGGGAAACGGCGCTCATCACGCAAAAGCGCGGTTCGTCCTCAAAGATAAAGGTATCGTAGTTCCTGTCAACCAGCGTCGCACTGTCAAGAGAGGGCATCAGTCTGCGCGCAAAAAATACGGACAAAAGTCCGCAAAGCACTGACACGGGAAGCGTTCTTCTGCCAATCATCCTCGCCTCTATGCTGATTCTATTGCGGAAGGCATCCTCCGGCGTAATCCCGTTTCCTCCCTCAAGAAACAGCATTTCCTTCACGATAATTCCCTGCTTTTTCAGATATTGAATAAGCGCCCTGCGCTTATGCTGCACCGGAACGCTTGCATGCACCACCGTATCCGCCACTTCCGCAAAGGCTTCCGATATCTCATCAAGATGATTGGCAAAGACCTGCTTTGTCTCATTCAGCTGCCTGCGGTAGAGCATGTCCCTTCTGTTTTCACAAGCAAAATCCTCCTGCGGAATATCCCGATATAATCTGGCGAGCTCCTCATAGGTTTTGGACAGGCAGTGAAGCTTCTTCTGACTGTAACTCGCAAACAGGTATCCATCTATCTTATTATTTTCCTTTGACCTTAATATCATTATGACCAACTCCTCTTTTCTGCTAATCACCGTCGGAATGAACCGCCGGCGTATCCGGTGACTACTAGTATAAAGGGCGCAATCATAATTTTTTGTCAAATTTGAGCCGTGATTCTGCCTTTTTTAAGTTTTTTTATTGACAAAAACTGCATCCGATTACCGGGAAAGTAAGCGGATGCAGTTATCTTTCTTAATCTGCTTCTTTAAATATAATCTCATTTTCATATACCAGACCGAGCTTCTCCTTCGCTACTTCCTCAGCGTACTTCTTTGTCTTTGTGTAGGTCTCCAGCTCACGAAGCTCCTCCGTGCGCTGATTCTCCAGCTCTATCTGTCGTATAAGCTCCTGCTCCCGCGCCGCATACGCGGCTTCCTTCTCCTTCAGGGAAAACGAATGGATGCTCACCACCGAAACCATGATGATAATCGCAATCGCCGCGACTGTCATGCCCAGACGGTTCTCATTTCTCGCACGGAGAAACTCCGGCGTCTTTCTTCTTTTTCCTCCCGCTTGGACGGCCATGCTTCTTTTCCCCCTTCCGTTTTGCGGATATGTATCTTGTCTTCATTTTATGCTGAAATGACGCCACCGTCAACCGATATTTCCTGTGAATCGGCAAAAACATCCTCTTAATCCCGCGTTTTATCCGCTTTATCAGACGTACCGTGGGCGCAAGCAGCCTTCCGAGCGTCATATGGTGCAGCCACATGCCGACTGCGGCGCCCAGCACCGCAGCAAAACGTATCACGCCGGTATTCCCATAATACAACAGTGTGCAGCTGGCAAGGAAGCATGCGGTCCAGAAGAG
>CAMWYL010000287.1 GCA_947178465.1 uncultured Lachnospiraceae bacterium
ATTTTGTTCCTATACGGGTGAGGCGCTTGACAAGAAAACGCCGCTGCTTCGCGCCATGGAGGCCATGAGCGAGCAGGCGCTTCGAATTGTAAAGCTGTTTGGCAACACAGAGGCTACGAAGGTTACCGCTTCCGTCGGACCGGAGCAGGAATATTTTCTGGTTGACAAGGATTTGTTTTTCCAGAGAAAGGATTTGATGTTTGCGGGACGTACCCTGTTTGGCGCACCGGCTCCGAAGGGGCAGGAGATGGAGGATCACTACTTCGGCGTCATCAAGGAGCGCGTCGGCGCATATATGAAGGACTTAAATGAGGAGCTTTGGAAGCTGGGCGTGACTGCGAAAACACAGCACAACGAGGTTGCGCCCGCACAGCATGAGCTGGCGCCGATTTACGAGACCGCGAACATTGCGGTAGATCACAATCAGCTTGTTATGGAGGCGATGAAGCGTGTTGCTTATAAGCATGACTTGAGATGCCTTCTGCATGAGAAGCCCTATGCGGGTGTGAACGGCTCCGGTAAACATAACAACTGGTCCATTACCACTGACAACGGCGTAAATCTCTTGGAGCCGGGCGATACACCGAATAAGAATGTTCAGTTCCTTTTGGTGCTTGCCTGCATTATGAAGGCGGTTGACACCCATGCAGACCTGCTTCGTCAGTCTGCGTCCGATGTGGGAAATGACCACAGACTTGGAGCAAACGAGGCTCCTCCCGCAATCATCTCCATCTTTTTGGGTGACCAGCTGGAGGATGTTGTAAAGCAGCTTGTTGAGACCGGTAATGCCGCAAGGGTTCTTGAGGGTGGAAAGCTTGAGACCGGGGTATCGACGCTTCCTGACTTTGAGAAGGATGCTACGGACAGAAACAGGACCTCGCCGTTTGCATTTACGGGAAATAAATTTGAATTCCGTATGGTTGGCTCTGCGGATTCCATTGCAAGCCCGAATACAACGCTGAATGCGATTGTGGCAGAGGCGTTCTGCGAGGCGGCGGATCGGCTTGAGAAGGCAGAGGATTTTGACTTGGCTGTGCATGATTTGATTAAGGAATATATGACGAAGCACCAGAGAATTGTCTTTAACGGGGACGGCTATTCAGAGGAATGGGTTGCCGAGGCGGAGCGCAGAGGGCTTCCGAACATTAAATCCATGATCGAGGCGGCTTCCACCATTACCACCGATAAGGCGGTAGCATTGTTTGAACGGTTTGGTATTTTCACGAAGGTGGAGCTGGAGTCGCGTGAGGAGATCATCTATGAGACCTATGCGAAGACGATTAACATCGAAGCGTTGACCATGATTGATATGGCGAGCAAGGATATTATTCCGGCGGTGGCTTCCTATACGGGCGAGTTGGCAAACGCCATTCTTGCGGTGAAGGAGGCCGGTGCGACAGCGGCAGCTCAGGTAGAGATGCTCAATGAGGTTGATGCGCTGCTGGCGGAGGCGAAGAAGGCATTGACGACGCTTATCGCAGAGGAGTCGAAGGCGGCAGGCATGGCGGATGTAAAGGAGCAGGCGTTCTATTATAAGGACGTTGTCAGATGTGCTATGGATGCGCTGCGTGCGCCGATTGACAAGCTGGAGATGCTTGTTGACAGCAGCGTATGGCCGATTCCGACCTATGGGGATTTGATGTTTGAGGTGTAGAGTGTGAAGTGTGTAAAGATTTTCTATGTTGTCAAAGTACGCCGGCTGAGAAAATCTAAGTTACACACTGAAGAATGCCAAGGGCGGGCATTCTTATCATGGAGTGACGGAAAACAGGCGGTAAAGCCGGAAAAGGGCTTTGCCGTCTGTTTTTGTGGAGGAGGGATAGCTGAAAACAGACTACAATTACATATTATGCTTTTTCAAACCTGTCCTAATAAAATCAACGCCGTATAGAACCCGGCGGCGTCTTTAAAGCTTCGCGGGTTAAAGCCGCATTTTTTATAAATCCTGTCAAGCTGATACTGTATCGTATTTTTATGCAAGTAAAGCCTTTCGCATGTTCGGGAAAGAGACATCCCTTCCTCATAGTAAATTCTCAGTAGCTGAATGTTTTCGTCAGAAAGACGTCCCAAAAATTTGTCAAGATAAAGCGCTTTTATATCTTCGTCCACATTGGCACAAACCATCTCCAATCCAAGCATGGCATAGTCCGATACACACCCTCCATATGGTGTTTTTGCCGCTATTTCAGCTTCGTTGTAAGATTTAAACTGTTCATACAATCCATGAGCTGCCCCAACAGCAACACGCAGTATTTTTTCGTATTCCGCGGCAAGTTTATCCAATATATAATAATATTTTTTAAGCTCCTGTACCCCTATGATCAGAATATACTCATTGGGGTAGCTGAACGTATACAGCTTGGAATGCATAAGCTGAAAAGTGTGGAATATCGTATTTTCGATCATGTTCAGATTATTCGGATTATAACGATTATCCAATTTAACCAACACAAGCTGATACATTCCCCTTTCATTGATGTCCTTTCCCTTCATATATTCTGTCAAATGTCTGTTTTTTGCTTTATCCTCATCAATCAATGTCTTAATGATGTAGTTCATCTGATTCTTTTGGTTATTGCTCTGATAACCAAGCTCCTGTTCTCTGAGGAGCAGTGTCGTTATTTTTTGCGCGAGATAAGCATATTTCCTGACCTCATCCGGAATACCGCTGATGCCGATTACTGCAATCAGTTTCCCATTATAAATAATCGGTATATTTACTCCGGCATGTGTTCCCAAAAAAGAATCATCATCTGACACTTCGATCATTTCTCCGGTCAAAGCAGCCTGTCTTCCTATTTCATGAAAGCTTCCAATACGGGTTTTATCCGTACTCGCATAGATGTTTCCATTCATATCAATGTAATTAATATTCCGGCCGCACACATCACTGACCGTTTCAACAATCTGTTGTGCCGTTTTTCGGCTGATCTTTAGAAGCATATCAACAACCTCCATTCTTGTAAAGAAAAGTGAATTTGAGAGTCGACACGAATTTATCAATTTTTATGTTACGAATAACAATATTTAATAAATATGGTTTTGAATATTCAGTATATATACTATATCATACGAATTTTTTTCATGCTACTATAATATCATCAACTTATAGATATGTTTGTACGGTTACAACAACTTAAAGTAAAAGGAGGAACGCTAATGAAAGTAACAGTAGCAATTGATTCTTTAAAAGGGAGCCTCACTTCCATGGAGGCGGGCGAGGCGATCAAATCCGGTATATGTCGTGTATATCCGCAGGCCAAGGTAGATGTCCGTCCACTCGCTGACGGCGGAGAGGGAACGGCATATGCATTGACTACCGGCATGGGCGGAGAATGGATTACTATGGAAGCAACCGGTCCTTTGGGAAATCCGGTTACGTGCAGCTACGGAATCATCAGGGACAGCAAGACAGCAATTATTGAAATGTCAGCGGCAGCCGGAATCACGCTTGTGTCGGAAGCGGAGCGCAACCCTATGAACACGACTACATATGGAGTGGGAGAAATGATTGCAGATGCCATCAACCGCGGATGCAGAAGATTTATTGTAGGAATCGGCGGCAGCGCAACCAATGACGGCGGAATCGGTATGCTTCAGGCGCTTGGATACGGACTGCTTACCAAAGAAGGAAATCCGGTTTCGTTCGGCGCTAAAGGCTTGTCTGAACTGGAGCAGATCACAGACGAACACGTTATTCCCGCGTTATCAGAATGCTCCTTCAAAATTGCATGCGACGTGACAAACACCTTGTGCGGAGAACAGGGCTGCAGTGCAGTGTTCGGTCCGCAGAAAGGCGCTGACCCGACCATGATTATGCAGATGGACAAATGGCTGGCATATTACGCGGCGTTAGCCAAAGAGAAATATCCAAAGGCCAACATGAAGCAGGCCGGAACAGGTGCTGCCGGAGGGTTAGGCTTCGCATTTCTTACTTTCACAAATGCAGTGCTTGAATCCGGTATCAAAATTGTTCTGGATGAAACCTGTCTGTCCAAATACATAGAAGACTCTGATATTGTCATCACCGGTGAAGGACGGCTTGACGGACAGACGGTTATGGGCAAGGCGCCCATAGGCGTCGCAGAAATTGCCAAAGAATATGGAAAGCCTGTCATTGCCTTTTCAGGATGCGTCACAAAAGATGCCACCGCGTGCAATGCGGCCGGAATCGATGCATTTTTCCCTATTTTGCGCGGTGTCGTGACCTTGGATGAAGCAATGAAATCCGAAAATGCCGCCGCTAACATGAGTGATACGGTCGAGCAGGCCTTCCGGTTAATTCATACTTTTACCAAAATGGAGTGATTCATTATCTTCAATTACAGGAACGAAACAAAGGATTACTTAAAATATTTTAAATAGGGGGAATAAAGACATGACCTACGATTTTACGACTCTCGGAGCTATAATTGGTCTTGCAATTGCTATTTTTATGATTATTAAAAAAGTTCATCCCGCATACAGCCTGATTACAGGCGCCTTGATTGGAGGCATCATTGGAGGTGGCGGTCTCACAACAACCGTCAACACATTTATTACAGGAGCACAGGGAAAGATGTCTTCCGTTCAAAGAATCCTAAACTCCGGTCTCCTTGACGTGAGTAACTTATACACATG
>CAMWYL010000288.1 GCA_947178465.1 uncultured Lachnospiraceae bacterium
TCGTTAGTTGGTGAAGATTATACCACGATTGCAGAGAGCTATGACGGAATGGAAAATATCATTAAGAAGTATGAAGAGTCCGATGAATACGAAGAGAACATGATTATGGACAGCTATGTGGATGAGGACGGTAATCTGGTTATCGTGATCAGCAAAGGACCGGCAAAAGAGGAAACGGCTTCTCCATCGCTTTTTAAGCTGAATTCATCTTCTATCGGCGATGCACCGGCAGTGGATGGAAGCTTTACCGGATGGGACGATATTCCTGCCTCGTATGAATTTAACTGGAATAAGCCGGATGCATGGGTGGACGGTGTTCACTATACAAATACAAATAGCACGGATGTGCGTCACGAGATGAAGCTCTTCACGGATGGTGAGAACGTATATCTGAAGGTTGTCTTTGCAAGAGAGCTTAGTACGGGTCAGATTGCAAACGGTAATGATTATCAGTTCTGGATTGACAATGAGCAGATGGCGGCGTACCAGGTAGAGTGGCCGAATGGCAATTCACTTTCATACAACACTGCAGAACCGGGTACCTATCAGGTAGACGTCAGACACAGAGACAGCTCATGGTCCTATGTGATTACGGATGGTGCGGTTGCGTATTATCATATTAATGAGGGCAATCTGAACAATGAGCTGGAGCTGAAGATTCCGCTGTCTGAGTTCGTGAAGCAGAACCCGAATATTAATTTGGATAACTACAATATGATTTCGTTCTTCACACCAAACCTGATGCAGGATAAGATATCAGCGGCAGGAGCTTCCTCAGGAGCGGTTCCGTTTGCAGCGGTTGTATTCTTAGCGGTACCTGCAAGCTACATATGGCTGAAAAAGAAAAAGGAAGGGGAATTGGCACCGGCATGAGAGAAAAGCATGAGGCATATTGGTATCATGTAACCTTCAATGCAATGCATAATCTGGTTTTGGACAATCCCAAAAGCATGCATGCCCATACGTTTCGTGTGGGCTTGTATGTTACGGAAAAACAGGATGACCATCCTGTTTTTTTGAATAATGAGCGGCTTCTTACGGACTATTTCGAACGGTATCGCGGTATCCGTCTGAATGAAATTCATCCGTTTGTGGAGACGCTCCCCACTCTCGAAAATATGGCGGAAATCTTCTATGAGGAGTTGAAACCGATATTTGCGGGGAACGGAATGCATCTTGTCTCGTTGGAAATCGGAGACAGCCCGATATCAACCTATTGCGTGGGGGAACGTCTGCTGCTCGGAGATGTGTTCGGGTTGGTAAAGACGGAGGAAATGACAGCGTACTGTGAGAGGGTGCGCGAACGGTATAGAAGCTTGGGAGAGAATGCAAATGATTAGAGCGATAATAATTTTCGTACTGTTTTTGGCGTGGATTTATATCCTGACGGTTTTTAAACGCAGAAAGCTGGAGTTTTTTTACTTCCTGGTCGGAAGTGTGGGAACATTCCTGTTTTCGTTCGCGGTGTTCAGAAACATTATGACGCAGGTAATGACGAGACTGACCTGTTATCTGACGGGACTTTTGGGAAATGCGCTGGGAATTTTCAAGGCTTACACAAGCCATGCGATTCTTTTTATAGAGAATGCAGACGGCCCGATTTCCCTTTATGTCGATTTCGAGTGCGGCGGCGTCATTGAAATATTGGTATTTATTTCACTGGTATTCTTTTTTGCGGTTTACAGCACGAGGGAAAAGCTTTTGATCTCACTTGCGGGTATTCTGTGGATTATCGTGGCGAATATCATCCGGCTTTTCTCGATATGTGTCATTATCAATAAATTTGGCAACGAGTCCTACTATGTCGCGCATACGATTGTCGGCAGACTGATTTTCTATGCGCTTTCCATTATTTTGTATTTCTATGTTTTCACGAGGGCGCAGATTCGAAAACAGCGTGTAGGAGAGTTTGGATATGATAACGAAGATACTAAGTAATATTTTCTATTGGGCGGCATGGATTATCATTCCGTTGATCATAGAGATTGTACCGGCGGTTGGAAACTTTTTCATTCTGCTGTTAAAGCGTGTTCGACTCGCGAAGGATATCAAGCTGGAATACCTTCCGAATATCACGCTGATGATCCCGGTCTACAATTCCGGGCAGACTCTGTACCGATGCATTCAGTCGATCGATCAGTCCACGTACCCCAATCATTTGATTGAAATCATGCTGGTTGACAACGGCTCAAAGGACAACAGCTTTCAGATATTCCAGAAGGCGCAGATGGACTTCCCGACGATGGCGATGTGGTGGATGAATTCCAAGCAGGGGAAGTCAAAGGCGCTGAACAAGGCGATTTTCAACAGCAGCGGCAAGTACATTATCAACATAGACAGTGACGGCGTGCTTCATAAGGACGCGCTGATGAATATTGTGCGGCAGTTTGAGACGTACTCCGATATTGACTGTATGACGGGTGCCGTGTTAATTGAGCCGGCGCTGATTGAGGAGACGAAGGGCTTTTTCTTAAAGCAGTTCCGGAAGTTGGAGTTTATGGAATACGCACAGGCGTTCCTTGCGGGAAGGAATTTCGAATCGCAGTTCAACAGTATTTATACGCTTTCCGGTGCGTTTTCGTCCTTTAGGAAATCCATTTTGGTGAAGACGTTCCTATATAATACGAACACCATATGCGAGGATACGCACCTGACTTTTCAGATTCGGACGATTCTGAAGAAAAAGGTGCATCTGTGCAACGACGCTATCTTTATGGTTGACCCGATTGAGAGCATCAATAAGTTTTATACGCAGCGGCAGCGGTGGCAGATCGGTGAGCTGGAGGTATCCCATATGTTCCTGAAGGATAACCTGCGCAGGCCGTTGTCGGGATATTTCAGCAACTTTGTCATCCGCCTGATTATGACTGACCATACTTTTGCGTTTCCGCGGATGATTTGGTACTTTGTACTGATTGCGCTGGGCTGCATGAATTATTCCTTCTATAATGTAGGCGTTGCGGTGGTGCTGATCTATCTGTTATATGTGTTCAGCTCCTTCTTGTATTATCTGAATATTATCTCCTTCCTGAAGAGCTTTCCGGATCTGCGGAGGTATTATGCGAGGAAGCTTGGATATGTGGCGATAATGCCGCTGTTTAACCTCTTTGCGTTCTTTGTCAGATTTGCGGGAATCATCAATTCCATCAAGCGAAAGAGCAGTTGGAAGACGCTGACCTTCACCGAGGAGAAGACGATGGTAACCGACACGATGCGCAAGGATTTCTTCTTTATACTGAATTTCAGAGAAATTTTGCTCCGCATATTGGAGAGACGGGAGAAACGGAATGTCAACAATATATAGACAGTATAAATTCAAATTTTATCTGAATATGAACCATTTTATTATCAATAACGGGGTCAAGGGCGAGGTGCATCCCCATACGTGGGAGATTATCATCAACGTTATTTCCGACAGCGATAAGATGACGCCGTTTACGGTAATTGAGCATAAGATGGATGATATCATGGGGCGGTACCAGGACAAACTGCTGAACGACTGTGAGCCCTTTAATGAGATTGTGCCAACAGTGGAGAACGCCGCGCGGTATTTCTTCCGGCTGATTCAGGACAATATCGTGCAGGATGGCTGGATTCTGCTGATGCTGGAGCTGAGTGAGACGCCGACGCGCTCGTATATCATCAATTCCCTGTTTGATGAGGAGGATATTTGGGAAGAATGGTATCAGGAAATTACGGAGAAAAATGTAGGGCAGTATGGAGATTTTGACCATTTTAATTTTCCGAAGTAGGGTGAGGGGAAGACTTTGCGGCCGGAAGGCGGCATAAAAACAATTAAAATAACACGCATTATCGGACGTGTTGACAAAAGCGTATGGAACCATGCGCTTTTTGTTTTATAGAATTATAAAATGATACCTTTTGACACTTGAATTGCTAAAGTGTAATTATTTAGCCTATACAAAAGAATATAACCCCCGTTTACTTGCGTCCAACGAACAGATGTGTTAGAGTAAAAACGGATACGGATAATTAATCGGGGGAGAAAGGTATGCGTCTGGAGACGGAACGGCTGATACTGCGGGATTATGAAGAGCAGGACAGGGCGGCTTATTTCAAACTAAAGAGCGATGCCGAGACAATGTATTATCTGCAGGATATCCGTCTGTTCACGGAGGAGGAGGCCGCAGAGGACTTTGACGAGGTGCTGCGGGATATGCAGCGTGCGGACAGGAGGTTCCGGTTTTGGCATGTTATGTGCAGGGAGTCTCTTGAACAAATCGGAAGTGTGGGGTATACTGTGGTTAATGACACTCCTGTAGGAAAGCTGGTAGGCGCAGGATATTTTATTTACCCGCGATTTTGGAATAAGGGATATGTCACGGAGGCGTTCCGACGGGTGCTGGCGTTTGCGTTTCTTGAAGACAATGTCTACCGTGTTACGACAGGATGTTTGGCTGAAAACAAAGGCTCGGAGCGGGTCATGCAGAAATGTGGGCTGATAAAGGAAGCGGAGCATGTGGATTGGGAATGGCATGACGGAAAAATGAAAACCCGTTTGGAATATCGTCTGCTGCGTGACTGTATCATATACACATCTCCTAGACAAAGAGACCTCTCTACATCTC
>CAMWYL010000289.1 GCA_947178465.1 uncultured Lachnospiraceae bacterium
CAAATGTGCGTAAAAATGATCCACACATGTGTCATCCGTGGTTTTGGTCTCGTGCTTTCCGATATCATGCAAGAGCGCCGCAATTCGGAGCGCCCTATCCGCCCGCACATGAAGCAGGCAATTCATCAAATGCTCGCCCACTGTATAAATATGGTGCGGATTGTTCTGCCTGGTCGCAAACGCCTTATCCAGCTCCGGCAGAATAACCTTCGTAATTCCTAAGCAGTACGCCTCCCGCACGTAATCCGGATGCGGTGAAAGCAGGAGCTTCACAAGCTCTGTCTGAATACGCTCCGCGCTGATGTTTTCAAGGGTCTGCACAAGCTCCGTGACGGCCTGTCTTGTCTGCTCCTCAATGGTAAAACCAAGCTGTGCGGAAAAACGCACCGCACGCATCATACGCAGAGCATCCTCCGTAAAGCGTTCCCTTGCATTGCCCACACAGCGGATGATTCCCTGCCGTAAATCCTCCATTCCGCCAAAAGCATCCACAATCCCGCTTCTGTCATTGTATGCCATCGCATTAATCGTAAAGTCGCGACGCTTCAAATCCTCTGTCAAATTGACTGTAAATGTAACCTCCTTGGGATGGCGGCTGTCCTCGTATTCGCCGTCTATCCTGTAGGTGGTAACTTCAAAGCCCTCCTTTTCCAGCATGACCGTGACGGTGCCGTGTTGTATGCCGGTATCAATGGTACGACGGAATACGGCCTTTACCTGCTGCGGCGTCGCAGAGGTCGTCACATCCCAATCGTCCGGATTGCGCCCGAGCAGGGAATCCCGCACACAGCCTCCTACGGCATAGGCCTCAAAGCCTGCCTGCTCCAACTGTTGTATAACATAACTTACTTTTTCGGGCAAATTCACCTGCATTTTATATACCTCCAAATGGTTTCTTTTCCCAGTATAACGTTTTGGGGGAAATTTTTCAATCATTCAGGCGGTAATGAGGTAATCCTCTTTAACGAAATTGTGACTTAGTATACAACTGTATGCTATACTTGTTTTGATGACAGGGTAGTAATTACAACGCCCAGAACATAAACAGATTCCAATAGCATATATTTGCCACGGTTCCCAACAGGAGAATAGAAATCATTCCATTACACAGCCTTTGCCGCAGCTTTAAGGCAGATTTCCTGCTCTTGAAGATGCCGTACACGCTCAATGCAAGCATAATAATTCCCAAAAAACCGATAACAGCAAACATCCATGTATAGGTATTGCCAAGCGCAAGAATGGAAACGCAGTACCAAACCCATAGGAACATCAGCAATGCCAGAAGCTGCAATATTGCTGCGGCAATCCGCCAGCCGCTGAGCACATACCGAATCGGTTCCTTTTTTCTCAGTTTACGAATCAGTATTCTTATCAGCCTTCCAAAAAGCGTGATAACGGAAGCCGCCACCGCTGCTACCCAAAGCAGAAGCAATCCGATTTCCAAAACAAATACACCTGTTGACACTTCTATGTAATCGCCGTAGCTGTAAATGATTTTCCGTCGTCCGCCGCTTTCATCCAAAGTCCAAAGCACGTCATCCTCAAGCTCCCCGCTGCGGTAGCTGATGCTTAGGAATTTGAGCGGCCCCTTCCGCACGGTTCGCGCAGTTCTGTAAATTCCCGGTACGTTTTCATCTCCCGGATACAGCTCTCGCTTATATTGGCCGAAAATCAGCTCCATCATCCCTGTATTATATATCGATTCCTGCGCCTGATTGGTCATAACAACCGCCCCAAGGTTCTTCTCCATATCCAGAAGCAGATAGGATGAGCAGCCCGCTGTATTCCCGCCGTGACCGATGGTTGGCGACCCAAACGGAATCATCCAGAATCCGTGACAGTTCGTGGGAATTCCCGTCTCTCCAAAATACGCAGTCGGCGTAAACATCTCCGTCCGTGTCCGCGGACTTTGGAAAAGTGTGCTGTTCTCGTCCAGAAGCGCTCTTGCGAAGGTCTCAAAGTCCTCTAAGGTCGAGGTACACATTCCTGCGGGATAGAGCGTGATATAGTAAAAGCAGTCCGGTATCAGCTCCCTCTCCGTTGTGTAGCATTGCAGCTCTCCTCGCTTCTCTTTCACCCATGCGTTATCGGATAAATCTACCGATACCGCACTGTGCTCCATTTGCAGCGGTTCAAAGATATTGCGGCGGACATAGACGTCAAACGGCACACCACTGATCCGCTCGACAATGTAGCCTGCCAACGCCACACCCCAATTCGAATACGCCGTAACCGTTCCCGGTTCATAAATCTGCGCGGGTTCATGCTTTTGCAATGCCTCCCCCAGACTTGAAATATAGGCGGAATCCTTTACAAACAAATCAACATAGCACTCCTGAAAGCCTGCGTTATGGTTCATCAGGTTTATCATTGTGACATGTGTGTCATAAGTAAGGTTCTTCATAAAGCCCTCGGGAAGATAGGTACGGATATCCGCCTCCAAATCAATTTTCCCCTGCTCGTATAGCTGCATTACACTGACCCACACCAACAGCTTTGTCGCAGAACCCCACTCAAAGACGGTTTCCGCATCCACAGGAAGCTTCCGTTCCACATCGGCAAAGCCGTAATATTTCCTAATCAGCTCTGTTGATTGGTCAAAGACCGCGACTGCCATTCCTGCCGTGGTATCCGCATGCGCTTCAACATAGCAATCTATCGCATCCTCTGGCAATTCTGTCTGCGTGGCTTCTTCCGCCACGACATGATTCGTTATCGCATATGGGGAAGCGCCTGAGTACATTGCAGATACACATATCCCCTGCACCCATAACAGAAGTGCGAACACGGCGCATACTCCTCTAAGCCTCCTTTTCATCTGCATCTCCTTTATTCGCAATTCTTTTATCCACATTTCTTTTATCCGTGTCCTTTCTATCCGCATTTTTTCTTTCCCTTCCGCATCCTATCCATATCCAGGCAGCTCCCATACACACGGATAAGACTATGATGATAAACAAAATATTCGCATTGAAGGCGGCAGGGTTTTCCAAATTCAATCCTGCCTTGAAATTCAGATTTTCCAGCCCATAGCCATCCGCCGTGGGCATAAAGATATTGAGGATATTGTTGGAGAGTCCAAACCAAATGCCCGTTCCCATCACCAGAATACCCGCTTTTATCCAACCATCCTTTTTTACATAGCGGATAATTCCGAACCAAAACCAGACAATGAACAGCATATAGGATGCTATCGTTATCGCAGTCTGCCAATACGCCCTGTCCGCTTGTATATGCACGCCGCAGGCAATCAGCAGGAGATAGAGCCACAGGCTGTCCCAGAGCATTATCAGAAATGCCTTATGCCGTCCCAAGGTCTCTCCTGTCGGAAGCTCCCTGACCACAAAAGGGAGAAATGGTATTGATAAGCCAAATATACAGGCAGACGAAGCAATCCAAAACCAATTTCCCTGTGTATAGACACAGCAGGTCAGCAGCAGCAAAAGCAATGAAACGACAGAGCAGATAATTGTCCACAATATCCGCTTTCTTTCCAGCACCATCGGTACTACGAGGAGGGACGCCACAAGCAGCATCGCCGCAAGCACAATAAAAAACCAATCCAATGCATGGCCAATCACAATATTGCAGATCAGGCAGATGATAAGCGGTATGAACAGAATACCGGCCGTCGCCATTCCGATTGTGGCAGTCTTTTTTCTGATACTTTTCTGATACCGGGAAAGTACGATATCTTTCTCCTTCGTCAGCGTCTCCTCGACAATATTGTTCTTCAGCCGCCCTGCAATTTCTTTACAGGCGCTGCATTCCCGCAGATGCTCCTCCACAATTGCTTTGCTTGCGTCACTGCAAATACCATCCTCATACAGCGGAAGTAAATCCTGTATCACATCACAATTATAATTCATCTTAACCCTCCGTTCTTGTATCATCTGCGAATTTGTACGTGAGCACAAATTTGCCGTGTGAAAATTTATTTTTCAAGCATTTTCTGAAGCTTTAGCTTTCCACGATGATAGGTCACTCTCGCCCAATTCTCCGTTTTTGCGAATATCTGTCCGATATCCCGAAAGGACAGCTCCCCGAACACCCGCAGGGAGAATACCTCCTTATAGGGCTCCTCCAACTGATGGAGCGCCCTATGTATCGCCAGATTCTCAGCTTTTGTAATAACCGAATGCTCTACATCCAACGCGCAGGCTGCCTCCTCTTCGATGGGCAGCTCCGTTTTTCTCTTTCGGAATACGTCCGCACACAGGTTCTTAGCAATCGCGCACAGCCACGTAAGCTCGCTTGATTTTCCCTTAAATTCACTTTTCATTGCGCGATAAAAGGTCTCCTGTGTCAGCTCCTCCGCTATTTGGGAATCCTTCATAATCGTCATTATGTAGGAATACACGTCCATATAACAGGTCTGATACAGCTTCTCTATCTGCGCGCCGTTTGGGACTTTCACAGCCCTATCACCCCCTTGTCACACCAATTAGACGTAGGATTTATGATTTCGTTACAGAATTTTTCAATTTTTTTCTTCCGTTCCCGTATTCTTCTGAGCTTCCCAATACTTCCGTATCGTCAGCCGGTTTCTTTCATCCTGATATTCATATTCTACCTCATC
>CAMWYL010000290.1 GCA_947178465.1 uncultured Lachnospiraceae bacterium
ATATTTCATTCTCGGATTCTGATACTTCAGATTCTCAAAATTATATTTGCTCGCCGGCAGATCCTCATTGATGTCCACCCATTCCTTGGTACCGTCCGAGTGAATCACCCGAATGCGAGTCTCCCGCTCCTTCTCCTTCTCCTCTTCATCCTTTGCTTTATCTGCTTCCGAATCGGAATCCGTATCCTTTAAGTTCTCCCGGTCCGCCATGTCATAGGTAGTCGTCTTTCCCTCCGAATCATCTGTTGACGCGGTACTCTTATCTGTCGTGTTGTCCTTCGAGCCGTCGATAACCGTCTCCCCCGTCGTCTGATTGATAACCGTTCCGTTATTGCGGTTCGAGTTGGTACTGCTGCTCTCCCTTCCGGTATCCGGCAGCGTCCAGATATCCAATTCATCCGATGTAAGCTTGTTACTTGAAACCACACGATCCGAATCGTTCACAGCAGATGCATTGTTCATCTGATTCTCACGCGCCTCGCGCTGCGCAACAGCCGCCGCATAACCGCTCCCGTCGGAGCGGCTGTTTGACCTGTTGACCCAGAACACCAACGCTGTCACACCCAAGATTACCGTGGACATAATCAACGCCATATATATGTAAGTCATATTGGAACCGGAACCGCGCCCCTCATTATAATTGTCATCATCAAACAGTCTCATGTATACCCCCTTGAAACCCTGTAGCTATACTCATAGATATATTTGATTATACCTTATTTCACGGACAATTACAATTCCATTATTGCTTTCTTCGGACACTTCTCCCTGCAGGCACCACAGCCGATACATTTACTCTGGTCAATATGCGCATGGAAATCCTCTACCGTAATCGCTCCTGCCGGACACACCTTCACGCAAAGGCTGCAGCCGATACAACCACTCTGACAAGCCTTCATGGTCACCGGTCCTTTATCCTTGGAGCTGCACGCCACAACGGATTTCGCCTGATATGGTATCAGCTCAATCAGTGCCTTCGGACACGCAGCAATACACTTTCCGCACGCCTTACATTTTTCTCTGTCTACTACCGCAATTCCGTTCCGAATATGAATTGCGTCAAAAGGACATGCCTTCACACAGTTCCCATATCCAAGGCAGCCATGATTACAGGACTTCGCACCGCCATCCGGCACATAGCCCACCATACTGCAATCCGCAACACCCGTATACTCATAATTCTGTGTTGTTTTCTCACAATCGCCCGCGCACTTTACAAACGCCGTCATACGCACGGTCTCTTGGGCCTCTACACCCATAATGGAGGCGATCGTCTGACCGACCGGCTCACCGCCTACCGGACAGGCATTCACGGGAGCCTCGCCCTTTACAATCGCAGCCGCAAGCCCCGAGCAGCCCGGAAAGCCGCAGCCGCCGCAATTATTCCCCGGAAGCGCGGCAAGCACCGCCTCCTCCCGCTCATCAACCTCTACCTTAAATATAATACTCGCGACGCCAAGGAAGAGCCCCAGAAACAATCCTACTCCACCAACTACCGCTACGGCAGTCAAAATCGCTGAAATATCCATTTTCTACCTCCGTTTATCTCATTCCTGCCCGCCTACAACAAACCCGAAAATCCGCAAAAGGCAATTGCCATAAGCCCCGCTGTTATCAAAACAATCGGCATTCCCTGAAAGGATTCGGGAATATCGTTGTACACAATTTTTTCGCGTATGCCTGCCAATATCACAATTGCAATCAGGAAACCGACTGCCGTTGAAAACCCACTGACAATACTAAAGCCGATACCATATTCCTTTTGTACATTCGTAAGTGCAATTCCAAGCACCGCGCAGTTTGTCGTAATCAGCGGCAGATACACACCAAGCGCCTGATAAAGCGCCGGCACGTACTTTTTGAGAAACATCTCCACAAACTGAACCAACGCGGCAATAACCAATATGAAAACAATCGTCTGCAAATATGTAATATTAAAGGTTACAAGAACAAAACGGTATATGACTGCCGTCACTCCCGACGCAATCGTTATGACAAAGATAACAGCCCCGCCCATGCCGACCGCTGTATTTACCTTTTTGGAAACCCCGAGAAAAGGGCACAAGCCCAAAAACTGACTTAGCACGACATTGCTTACTAATGAAGAGCTGATCATCAACACTAATAAATTCTTCACTACTTCCAGCATTTCCTACTCCCTTTCTGCGCTGTCTCTGCGCATTTCATCATTCCCTATAAGATCGCCCTATGGCGAAACATTTTTGTCCTGCATATCTCCCACTGCTCCGGCCGGCGCATCCACGTCGATAAACCGACGTGCGCATCCGCTGTCAGAGCAGCTTGCGCAATCCGAATTACAGCCGGACTGTATTTTGTCCGCATTCTTCCCCTGCTCCTGCATTTTCCGCTTTATACGGTTTTGCAGCGCCGTCAGAGCGGCAAGGACAAAGAAAGCTCCGGGAGCAAGGACAAAGATGCTTATCGGCACATATTCTATCGGCTCCGCCCTTCCCAGAAGTCCTGAAATGCCTGCAAGCACTTTGTTAATAACCGGTATGCCAAACAGCTCTCCTGCGCCCAAAAGCTCGCGCACCGCACCGATAACCGTCAGTGCCACCGTAAAGCCAAGTCCCATACCAAGCCCATCGAAAATAGACGGAATCACTGAATTTTTAGACGCAAACGCTTCCGCGCGTCCGAGAATAATACAGTTTACTACAATCAGTGGAATATATAATCCAAGCGATGAATACAGGCTTGGAATAAAGCCCTCCAGCAGCAGCTCCACCATAGTAACAAAGGAAGCCACAATTACAATAAATGCAGGAATACGCACACGATTCGGTATCACATGCCGCAGCAAAGATATAATGGCATTGCTGAGCACCAATACCGCAGTTGTTGTCAGTCCCATACCAAGTCCGTTAATGGCGGACGTGGTGACTGCAAGTGTCGGGCACATGCCAAGCATCAGTACAAAGGTAGGGTTCTCCTTTACAAGGCCATTGAAAAATACCTCCATGGAGCTTTGTTCCGCTTTTTTCTTTATGTCACTCATTGTACGACACCTCCTCCCGCAAGTACACTGTTAAAAAATGTCAGACCGCCATTTACGCCATTTACGATCGCTTTCGTGGTAATTGTCGCACCACTTATCGCATCGATCTCACTATCCTTTGTGGAACCTGACTTTGTATAGGTAAACTGCTCCACCTTCTTATCCGCAAACTGCGGTACCAGCACATCGCCTGCCTTCATTCCAAGTCCGGCAGTCTCAGATATGCTCAAAAGGGAAATACCATTTAAGGTACCATCGAGCGTCACGCCCATGGAAAACTGAATATCCCCACCATAGCCGCCATGTGTCGTAACCGTAATGACATACCCAAGAAGCCGGTCTGAGCTGTCAAGCGCCTGCATTACCTCATCAATGTCCACCTGTGAATCAAGTCCCGCCACAAAATACTCTGTAGCCCCATCCTCGCTCATCACAGGCGCAAACGTGTCAGCCTCCGTAAATACATTTTTGCAGGCCTCCGCCTTAGCCTTAGCCTTTTGCTGCGCAATAGGCTCCTTGGTCACATCATATACAAAGCCCAATAAAAAACCCGCAGCAAGTGTTATCACAAAGAGAATCAACGCATCCTTTATCATTGCTTTTCTTTCCGTATTCATGCCTGATTCCCTCCCTTCCGAGCCGTACCCTTTCCAAAGGCAACCGGACGTGTAACCTGCTCTATCAGAGGAACCAACAGATTTCCAAGGATAATCGCATAGGAAACACCCTCCGCTGACGGTCCGAACAATCGGAAAATACCTGTCATAATGCCAAGGAAAACCCCGAACAGATACTGCCCGGTCTTCGTAATCGGCCGCGTTACATAATCCGTTGCCATAAAAAACGCACCAAGCATTAATCCGCCACCGGCAAGCTCAGACAAAATATAGGTCCCGGCAAAGCCATGTCCGCCAAAGAGCAGAATAAATATCACAAAGCTCAGAATATAGGAAGCCGGCACGCGTAAATCAATGACCTTCATCACCAGCAGAAACGCCGCACCTATTAACAGCGCTATCATACTTGTCTCTCCGATTGTTCCCGCAGTACGCCCGATAATCATATCCGCAAGCTCCACAGAGCCTTCGCCACTCTTAATCGCTGCCAGCGGAGTCGCACCCGTATATGCGTCACAGTCAAAGTTCGTCATAATTGAGGTAAAAGAGATCAGCAGAAAGCATCTTGCTCCAAGGGCCGGATTCATAAAATTCTGCCCAAGTCCGCCAAACAGCATTTTCACTACAATAATCGCGAACAGACCGCCGATAATCCCTATCCAAAGCGGTGCCTTGGGCGGTAAATTGAGTGCCAGCAGCAGACCGGTAACGACTGCCGAAAAATCGCCGACACTGTTTTTCTTTTTCATGCACTGGTCATATATGTACTCCGACAGAACCGTCGTTGCAACGGTAGTCACAATCAGCAAAAGTGCATGGATTCCAAAATTATAAATACCAAAAGCCGCCGCCGGAAGCAAAGCAATAACCACGTACTGCATAATTCGCGCCGTTGTATCCTTTGACCGGACATGCGGATTGGATGATACCTTTAAAAC
>CAMWYL010000291.1 GCA_947178465.1 uncultured Lachnospiraceae bacterium
GTATCGGGCCTGCCTTGGAGACGCCGCCGCCAAGCACAAACACCTCAGGGTTTACCACTGCCGCGATAGCCGCAAGACCTTTTCCGAGATATTCGCCGAACTCCTCCGCGATTTCACAGGCAACCTTATCCCCCTCCTTGACCGCATCGAACACGGTCTTCGCGCTCAGCTTCCCGCTGCGCAGAACGCTGTCATCTGACACTGCTGTCAGTTTTCTCGTCGCAAGCCTTACCACTCCGGTCGCCGACGCATACTGTTCCAGGCAGCCGTGGTTCCCACAGCCGCATGCGTCCGGCTCGTCATCCTTGATATGAATATGTCCGATTTCTCCGCCGGCCCCGGTCGCGCCCGTCAAAATCTTTCCATTCACGATGATACCGCCGCCAACGCCTGTGCCGAGCGTGGCAAGCACCATGTTGCTGCAGCCCTTTCCGCCGCCGCGCCACATTTCTCCGAGCGCCGCCACATTTGCGTCATTTCCCGCCTTGACCGGCATCTGCAGCAGTCCGCCAAGGACATCATTGATATTCATCACACCCCAACCGAGATTGACCGCCTTGTGTACCACGCCGGCGTCGTCCACCGGTCCCGGTACACCGATACCCACACCGAGAACATCCTCTCGCGCAATGCCTTTTTCCTCAAGCTTACCAAGAATTGCCTTCGCGATATCCGGCAGAATCCTGCTGCCGTTGTCCTCCTTTACGGTAGGAATCTCCCATTTGTCCGAAAGCTCTCCCTGTGGATCAAAAAGACCGATTTTTACGGTCGTACCTCCCAAGTCAACACCAAAACAATATTTATTCATTTTCCCGGTGCTCCTTTCTTTATTCATCCTCCTCACGCGGCCTTGCAATGGAGTTCTGTACACGCTGGTACAGCTCCTGGGCCGCATTGTATCCCATCTTCTTCTGACGGTGGTTGACTGCCGCCGACTCGCATATCACGGCGAGATTCCGCCCCGGACGTATCGGTATGTTATGGCACACGACCTTATTACCAAGATATTCCGTATAGTTCTCTTCAAGACCCAGACGGTCGTACTTTTTCTCCTTATCCCAATCCTCAAGGCGGATGACAAGGTTGATATTCGTCGTATCCATAACGCTGGATACACCGTACAGCGTCTTAACGTCAATGATTCCGATACCGCGAAGCTCGATAAAGTGACGTGTGATATCCGGTGCGGAGCCAATCAACGTGTCGTCGCTGACCTTTCGGATTTCCACCACGTCATCGGATACAAGGCGGTGTCCTCTCTTAACCAGTTCCAATGCCGCTTCGCTCTTGCCGATTCCGCTCTCACCCGTAATCAGCAGGCCTTCGCCGTACACATCCACAAGCACGCCGTGCACCGAAATACAGGGGGCAAGCTTTACATTCAGCCAGCGGATAACCTCCGCCATCATTGCCGAGGTGGTCTTATCTGTCATTAAAATCGGAACGTTCTTACTCACCGCGGTTTCTATAAAAAGATCGTCAGGCCGCAAATCCCTGCAGAAGATCACGCAGGGCGTCTTATCGGAAATGACCCGCGGATAGATCTCCCGCTTGCGCTCCTCTGCCATGCTTTCCATATAAGAATACTCCACAAATCCAATCATCAAAAGCCGCAGCTCATCCACATGCTCAAAATATCCTGACAACGGCAGCGCCGGTCGGTTAATATCGGGCTCGTGAATTTTAATGTTGGAAATGTCTACCTGCGGTGTCAGGTTTTTTAATTCCATCTTTTCTATCAGTTTCTCGATGCTAACGCTTGACATATCCGTACCATACCTTCCTCTTCTTTAATTTTTTTCATCATACCACATCTTTATCCAAGAATACACCTTTCGATGTCTTGTTTTCATATTACGTCTATTTTCTCCATTTTTCCACTTATTTTATCAAAAAAATTGTAAAAAGCAAACAATCTAAATCCCATTGCCTTTCCTTTTATAGTATATGTTTCCGTTGAAGTTTGTCAATTTTTTCCTATTCCGGCAAAAATACCTCTTCAGGCACAAAATACCTTCTCATGGACAAAATTTCAAATATGCATTACAATACCTATGGATTACAACATCTGTTCTTTTGGGAGGCTTTGCAAATGAAAAAAGCAAACACAGACTATCGGAAAACCATATATGCCTGCTTTATCGGCTATATTGTACAGGCAATCGTAAACAACTTTGTTCCACTGCTGTTCCTGACCTTTGAAAGCGCATACCACATTCCGCTCGGCAGAATCACCCTGCTGATTACGGTCAACTTTGGGATTCAGCTTCTGGTAGACCTCCTGTCCGCAGGCTTTGTTGACAAAATCGGATACCGGATCTGTATTCTGGCCGCACATGTTTTTTCCGCTGCAGGCCTGCTCGGATTAGTTATATTACCCGAGCTTCTGCCGAGCGCATACGCAGGTCTTTTAATCTCCATTATCATATATGCGTTTGGTGGCGGTCTTCTTGAGGTATTGGTCAGCCCGATTATGGAAAGCTGTCCCACCGAAAATAAAGAAAAGGCCATGAGTCTGCTGCATTCCTTCTACTGCTGGGGGCATGTCGCGGTGGTACTGTTCTCCACGTTGTTTTTCAAGATATTCGGAATCGGAAACTGGAAAATCCTGACGCTTCTCTGGATGCTCGTTCCGATTCTCAACGCCCTTCTCTTTGCAAAGGCTCCTCTGGCACCGCTGACGGAGGACGGCGAGCCCGGTATGTCCATGCCTGACCTCTGCAAAAGCAAGGTTTTCTGGGTATTGATGCTGATGATGCTATGCTCCGGGGCAAGCGAACAGGCTGTCAGCCAATGGGCCTCCACCTTTGCCGAACGAGGCTTGGGCGTGAGCAAGACACTGGGCGACCTTGCGGGACCGATGGCTTTTGCCATTCTCATGGGAAGCGCCCGCGCCTTTTATGGAAAGTTCGGTGATAAGCTTGATTTAGACAAATTTATGATAGGAAGCGGCATCCTCTGTATGCTGGCCTATTTATGTATTTCGTTGTCACCTTCACCCTTTGTGTCACTTATCGGCTGCGGAATCTGCGGCTTATCCGTAGGAATCATGTGGCCTGGCAGCTTCAGCAAGGCCTCCGCCTCCATCCGAAACGGCGGTACGGCGATGTTCGCGCTGTTGGCGCTTGCCGGAGATTTAGGGTGCTCCGGAGGACCAACGCTGGTGGGATATATTTCAAGCGCGGCATCGGATAATTTAAAGAAAGGAATTCTGGCAGGGATTGTATTTCCGATACTGCTGATTGCCGGAATTCTGCTGTTAAAGGCACTTAACAGGAAGAGCTGATCACACTTGAACAGGAGGGAACGCCATGATACGCGCAGTTATTTTTGATATGTTTGAAACATTGATTACCCACTTTCAGATGCCTTTATATTTCGGTTCCCAGATGGCACAGGATGCCGGAATTCCCGAAGACCGGTTTCTGGCGCTCTGGACGCCGACCGAATCTGACCGTTCTGTCGGAAAGCTGACACTTGAGGACACATTGGAAATGATTCTGAGGAAATGCAATTGCTATTCTGAGGAGCTCTTACAAAGGTTGGTAGCAAAGCGTATCGCGACAAAGGAAGCGTGCTTCCGTCATCTGCATCCCGAAATCCTCCCGATGCTTTCTGCGCTGAAGGAGCGCGGATATCTTATTGGGCTGATCAGCAACTGCTATTCGGAGGAGACCGCTGTTATCCGCAAAAGCGTGCTGTTTCCGTATTTTGACAGCGTATACCTTTCCTTTGAGCAGGGTGTCCAAAAACCGGACGAGGAGATTTTTTATCGGTGCATGAAAGGGCTTGCGGTACAGGTCGACGAATGCCTGTATGTAGGAGACGGCGGCAGCCATGAGCTGGAGACCGCCCGCAGGCTTGGCATGACCGCCGCACAGGCCGCCTGGTATCTGCGGGAGGACATTGCGCAGCCATCGGGACGAAAGCCGGAGTTCCCACAGCTTGAGACGCCGCTTGCGGTGTTGGAATATACAAAAAATATGTATTAAAAATAAATCTTTTATTCCGTTTATTTTCTTAATGTTTGATAGTATAATGTTAATAGAATTATTACAGAATATTACTACGAAAGGAGCCTTTATGCGAACATTAATTAAACCATCCGCTGCCATCCGTCAGAACTATACGGAAATCGCAAATTTGTGCAAGGAAACCGGTGAGCCTGTTTTCCTGACCAAAAATGGTGAAGGCGATTTGGTCGTCATGGATATTGCCACATATGATCAGCGTGAAAAACAATTAGAATTAAGAGAAAAACTTGTAGAGATTGAAGAATTGAGAAGAATTGGCTCTCCTGACATCCCTGCCCGCACGGCATCCGCAAATCTTCGTTCCCTGTTGAAGGAGAACCGCCATGTATAAAGTCGATATTTCTCCGGCGGCAAATTCCGTTTTGGAAGAATACAGTTTCCGTTGTGCTAAAGATAACGGCACGGCATGCGCGCTCCGCCTCTTGGACGCTTTTGATGATAAGGTCAGTTATCTGGAAAACACTCCCTTGATTGGTTGTGCAAGATTAAAATATATCCCC
>CAMWYL010000292.1 GCA_947178465.1 uncultured Lachnospiraceae bacterium
CAACAAATAGCTGCGTGGCTGTAATGGAGGGCGGTAAACCCACCGTTATCGCAAATGCAGAGGGTGCGAGGACAACACATTCTGTTGTGGCTTTTACAAAGACAGGTGAGAGACTTGTAGGTGAGCCTGCAAAGCGTCAGGCTGTTACCAACGCGGAGAAGACCATCGCTTCCATTAAGAGAGATATGGGTACGGACAATGGCAGGACAATTGACGACAAGAAATATTCTCCGCAGCAGATATCCGCAATGATTTTGCAGAAGCTGAAGGCGGATGCGGAGAGCTATCTTGGTGAGAAGGTTTCCGAAGCGGTTATTACGGTTCCCGCATACTTCAATGACGCACAGCGTCAGGCGACAAAGGACGCCGGCAAGATTGCGGGTCTTGATGTAAAGCGTATCATCAACGAGCCGACAGCGGCGGCGCTGGCCTATGGTCTGGATAATGAGAAAGAGCAGAAGATTTTGGTATATGACTTGGGCGGCGGTACATTTGACGTTTCCATCATTGAGATTGGCGACGGCGTTATCGAGGTTCTTGCGACAAACGGTGATACGCATCTTGGCGGTGATGACTTTGACAACAAGGTGATCAACTGGATGGTAAATGAGTTCAAGGGACAGAATGGCGTAGACCTTTCAGGTGACAAGATGGCTATGCAGCGATTAAAGGAAGCTGCAGAGAAGGCAAAGAAGGAGCTTTCTTCCGCGACCACGACAAACATTAATCTTCCGTTTATCAGCATGAACGCAAGCGGCCCGCTTCATTTTGATATGAACCTCACAAGAGCGAAGTTTGACGAGTTGACAAATGATTTGGTAGAGAAAACAGCAGTTCCGGTACAGAACGCGTTGAAGGATGCGGGCCTTACCGCTTCCGAGATCGGCCAGGTATTGCTGGTAGGCGGTTCTACACGTATCCCTGCCGTACAGGATAAGGTAAGACAGTTGACAGGCAAAGAACCGAGCAAATCCCTGAATCCGGATGAGTGTGTGGCAATCGGCGCTTCCATCCAGGGTGGTAAGCTTGCGGGTGATGCGGGTGCAGGTGAAATTCTTCTTCTTGATGTTACACCGCTTTCACTTTCCATTGAGACAATGGGCGGTGTTGCGACAAAGCTGATTGAGAGAAATACAACCATTCCGACAAAGAAGAGCCAGATCTTCTCTACGGCGGCAGATAACCAGACAGCGGTAGACATCAACGTTGTACAGGGTGAAAGACAGTTCGCGAGAGATAATAAGTCCCTCGGTCAGTTCAGACTTGACGGAATCCCGCCTGCAAGACGCGGCGTTCCTCAGATTGAGGTTACCTTTGATATTGACGCAAACGGTATCGTAAACGTATCCGCAAAAGATCTGGGTACAGGAAAAGAGCAGCATATCACGATTACCGCAGGCTCCAACATGTCTGACGAGGATATCGAAAAGGCAGTAAAGGAAGCGGCAGAGTACGAGGCACAGGACAGAAAGCGCAAGGAAGCAATTGACGCGAGAAATGACGCGGACTCCTTCGTATTCCAGACAGAGAAGGCATTGGCAGAGGTTGGCGATAAGATTGACGCGAGCGAGAAGGCTTCTCTTGAGGCAGACCTGAATGATTTGAAGTCCTTCCTGGAAAGCACGAAGGATGTGGAGATGACAGAGGACCAGGTAACAGAGCTGAAGGGTAAGCAGGAGGCTTTGATGTCCAAGGCGCAGAACCTGTTCACTAAGATGTATGAGAACATGCAGGGTGCGGCCGGTGCAGGTCCGGACATGGGCAGCGATATGGGCGGCGCGCAGCAGACGCAGGATGCGGGCGCGGCAGATGATGTTGTTGACGGAGACTATCGCGAGGTATAAGCTTTTTGCAGTCGATGAAGAAAGGCATGGTTAAACATGGCAGAGCAGAAAAGAGATTATTATGAGGTGCTGGGCATCGAGAGAGGCGCTGATGATGCGACCATAAAAAAAGCATACAGGCAGCTTGCGAAGAAGTATCATCCGGATATGAACCCGGGCGATGAGGAGGCCGAGAAGAAATTCAAGGAAGCTTCAGAGGCTTATGCGATACTTAGCGACCCTGATAAAAGGCGTCAGTATGACCAATTCGGTCATGCCGCCTTTGAGGGTGGCGGATCCGGCGGCTTTGGCGGTTTTGACTTCGGCGGGGCGGATTTCTCTGATATCTTCGGTGATATCTTTGGCGATTTCTTCGGTGGCGGCAGCCGCGGCGGGCGCAGCAACGGCCCCATGAAAGGAGCAAATCTCCGCACCAGCGTGCGTATTACGTTTGAGGAGGCTGTGTTTGGTGTAGAGAAGGAGCTTGACCTGAATCTGAAGGACACCTGCAAGACCTGTAACGGAACAGGGGCGAAGCCGGGGACATCACCCGAGACCTGTCATCGCTGCGGCGGGCGCGGTCAGGTGGTGACGCAGACACAGGCACCGTTTGGCTTGGGTACCATACGTCAGACACAGACATGTCCGGACTGTAACGGTACCGGAAAGATGATAAAGGACAAATGCCCCGAATGCCATGGAAGCGGATATATTGCCGGCAGAAAGAAGATACAGGTGTCGATTCCGGCAGGTATTGACAACGGACAGAGCGTTCGGATTCGCGATAAGGGAGAACCCGGCGTAAACGGAGGACCGAGAGGAGACCTGTTGGTAGAGGTAGTCGTTGACAGGCATCCCATTTTCCAGAGACAGGATATGAACATCTTTTCCACCGTTCCGATGTCATTTGCGATAGCGGCGCTCGGCGGGGAGATATTGATTGATACGGTGGATGGAAAGGTCGTTTACGACGTAAAGGCCGGCACACAGACTGACACACGTGTCAGATTACGCGGCAAGGGTGTTCCATCCCTGAGAAATAAGGATGTGCGTGGAGACCACTATGTAACCCTTGTGGTACAGGTGCCGGATAAGCTTTCGTCAGAGGCGAAGGAGCTGCTTCGTAAGTTCGACATGGATACAGGGAACAGCTTAGAGGCTGTGAAGAACATGGAGGGCAATGATTCCGGTAATGAGAAGAAGGAAAAGAAACGGAAGCTCTTTAAATAAGTGATTTTTACGGTTATTTTGCAATAGAGACAAGATAATGCTTGCGGGAGAGAAGCCGGATGGTATATCATATCATCATATGGCGGATATTCCGCAGGCATTTTTGTTTAACGGGAAATGGAAAGGAAAAACTATGAAGTGGAAGAAATTTACAATAAAGACGGTTACGGATGCGGAGGATATCATTATAAGTACGCTGTATGATATCGGGCTTGAGGGTGCGCAGATTGAGGATAAGGTGCCGCTGACCCCGCTGGAAAAGGAGCAGATGTTTGTGGATATTCTTCCCGAGGGGCCGGAGGACGACGGTATTGCGTATCTGAGCTTTTTTGTGGAGGAGAGCGACGGGAAGCCGGTGAATACGGACGCACTTGTGGCGGATATTAACCGGGAGCTTGACGGGCTGCGTGACTTCATGGATATCGGAGAAGGCAGCGTTATGGTATCAGAGACGGAGGACATTGATTGGATCAACAATTGGAAGCAATATTTCCATCAGTTTTACATTGACGATTTACTGGTGATTCCTTCGTGGGAGGAGATAAAGCCGGAGGACAGAGATAAGAAAATCCTTCATATCGACCCGGGCACGGCCTTTGGAACAGGGATGCATGAGACGACGCAGCTTTGTATCAGGCAGTTAAAAAAGCATATCACACCGGATACGGAGCTTCTCGATGTCGGAACGGGCAGCGGTATTCTGGCAATCATCTCATTGATGTATGGGATTAAGCATGCAGTAGGGACAGATCTTGATCCCTGTGCGGTGGAGGCCGTGCGTGAGAATATGGCGGCGAATGCGATTGCGCCGGAGCGCTTTGAGATGATGATAGGAAATATTATTTCCGACAAGGCGGTTCAGGACAAGGTCGGGTATGAGAAATATGACATTGTTGTCGCAAATATTCTGGCGGATGTGCTTGTGCCGCTGACACCGGTGATTGTCAATCAGCTTAAACCGGGCGGCATCTATATTACGTCAGGAATTATCGACAACAAGGAGCAGACCGTTCGAGAGGCGGTGAAGGCCGCAGGGTTTGAGGTTCTTGAGGTGACATATCAGGGAGAATGGGTGAGCGTGACAGGTAAGAAGCTGTAATAAGACTAAGGCTGCGAATCCGTAGGAGGGAGGAAGGCATGTATCATTTTTTTGTGGAGTCCTCTCAGATTTGTGACAAGAGAGTCATAATTACGGGAGAGGATGTTAATCATATCAGGAATGTCCTGCGTCTGCGCGTCGGTGACGAGATCAGTGTCAGCAACGGTGTGGACGGAAGGGATTACCGCTGCGGGATAGCATCAATAACGGATACGGAGGTATACTGCGAGCTTCGTTTTATCAAGGAGGATGGCGTGGAGCTGCCTTCAAAGGTATACCTTTTTCAAGGGCTGCCTAAGGGCGACAAGATGGAATGGATTATACAGCTGACAGTTGAACTGGGTGTTTATGAGATTATTCCGGTTGCGATGCAGCGGTGTGT
>CAMWYL010000293.1 GCA_947178465.1 uncultured Lachnospiraceae bacterium
CAATTTGTTGCTTTTTTCCTTCCCGACTTATGGTATCATAGCGACAGAATGGGGTGGAATCGGATATGAAAATTTTGGTAATTGAAGACGATGCGGCGATTTCCGAACTGATCTGCATGAATCTGGAGGCGGCGGGATATGAGGCGCTGCCGATTTTTGACGGGTGCGAGGCAGCAAAGCGCCTGCAAAACGGCAGGGATACGGATGCCGCGTTGGCGTTGGTGGATGTGATGCTGCCGGGGAAGGACGGCTTTGCTCTGATGGAAGATTTGACGGCCGCACAGATACCGGTCATTTATCTGACGGCGAAGGACGACGTACTCTCTAAGGTACACGGGCTGAAGGCCGGAGCGGAGGACTATATTGTGAAGCCTTTCGAGGTGTTGGAGCTTTTGGTGCGTATGGAGAAGGTACTCAAAAGGACAGGGCGCGGACGGGAAAAGCTGCAGATACGGGATGTTGTTATCGACCTGAAGGAGCATAGTGTGACAAAGGCAGGGGAGCGGGTTTCCTTAAAGCCGATGGAATATGAGCTGCTTGTGGCTTTGGCGCAGAGTAAAAACGTAGCGTTTAGCAGGGATGAGCTGTTGGACAGAGTGTGGGGCATGGACTACGCCGGCGAAACAAGAACCGTGGATGTACATATCGGCAAACTGCGTAAAAAGCTGGACTTTTATGATGTAATCCACACGGTTTCCAAGACAGGTTATCGGTTGGAGGATTAGAGGATGAAGCTGTGGAAAAAAATGTCCCTGATAACAGTGGCGGTGCTGCTTGTGAGCGCTGGGATATCCGGCGGTGTGGTGATTTATCAGTCCATCCGCTACAATCAGGAAAAAACAATCGAAAACTATGCGCAACAGGTAAAATCCACGTCCTATGCGGTTGGAAGGGAGCTGGATTATGAACCGTTTGAGCGGTTCAGTGAGGCGACCGCGCGTTCCTACTATGCTTATGTGCTCAGAAAATATGGCGCGTCAAGTTATATTTTAATAGAAGGAAACGAAGAGGTTTCCAATAAGACGCCCTTTGTGCTGGCAAATCCTGCGGATGAAAGATGGGGGACGGAGGAGACAGGCTTCGTGATTCAAAAAAAGAAAAACCAATACATCCTCGTCATGGGCAGGCGCGTTTCGGCTGTGGGCAACAGGGATTATAAGCTGGTTCTGGTTCAGGATATTTCGCAGCTTTATGCGGATATCCGCACACAGGTCTTTTTTTATTCCATGATTTATCTGGGAATGGCTGTTATCACGGTATTTCTCGTGTTCCTGATGACCCGAAGGGTGCTTTCACCCCTTCAGGAGCTTGAGCGGGCCGCAAAGGATATCAGCAGCGGACGGCTGGAACGGCGTGCCAAGGTGCATACACGGGATGAAATCGGAGGAATGGCGGAGGCCTTTAATGCGATGGCGGCGCAGATTGAGAATCAGTTTCGGGAGCTGACGGCGGAATCCGAACGGCGCAGGCAGATGCTGGGGAGCCTGACCCATGAGCTGAAAACACCGATGACCTCCATTATGGGATATGCGGATTCACTCCTCCATGTGAGACTCAGGGAGGAGCAGCGGGAAAAAGCATTGAGGCATATTTATAATGAGTGTGGGAGGCTGGGACGGATCAGCAGCAAGCTGATGTGTTTAATCGGTCTGTATGAGAACGATAGTATCTGTATGGAGGAGGTTTCTGTAGAAGAGCTGTTTGAGTGCGTTGCGAATCTGGAAGCGGAGAACCTGAAAAAAAAGCACCTTACGCTGGAGTATTCCTGCCAAAGCGGCGTGCGGCGCATGGACAGGGATTTGTTTGAAAGCCTTTTGATTAACCTGATTGACAATGGCATCAAAGCCGGCAGTGACGGCGGAACCATTTTTATGACAGGAATGTCAGATAGGATTATAGTACGCGATCAGGGCTGCGGGATTCCACAGGAGGAGCTTCCCCGAGTGACGGAGGCTTTTTACATGGTGGACAAGGCACGGAGTCGGAAAACAGGGGGAAGCGGTTTGGGGCTGGCGCTCTGTGATAGGATTGCGCGGCTCCATGGCGCCCGATTACAGATTGAGAGTGTGCTTGGGGAGGGGACTACGGTTACAATCCGGTTTTAAATTCGGGTAACGCGTTTTTTCAAAATGTTTACATTTTGCTGTATATCTTTTACAGAGGTGTGCCGTATGCTTATGGAAACGGATGCGCACCGCTTAAAAGAACAGCAGTTGTACATGGAGGAAAGAGATGAAGAAAATGAAAATAACCAAAAAAAGAGAAAGCGCAGTGGCTATGTTAATAGCGGCAGGCATAAGCGTTACAATGTTAAACGGATGTGGGAGTGATATACAGACGCAGGAGGAGGTTGTTGTTTCCAAGGAACAGGAAAACGGACAAATGACAGTTGTGTCAGATACACGGATAAATGCGTCATCGGGAGCGGTTGCGGAGCAGGTGCAGGCGCCGGAAATTTACCGTGCGGAGGCGTCCTCGGATACGGTAAGGCTGACGGCGGAGGCGGAAGTCGTTATCCCTGATGTTCCGGGCATAAAGACAAAGAAAGTCACCCCCCGAGTCTTTACACAGGAGGACTATGATGCGGTGAACAGGGTATTGCTTGGCGGAGGGACACTCTGGGAACGTCAATTTAGCGGAGAACTGCCGTATGAGGAGTGGTCTGTCGTGGAACTGCCGGCTATTGTTTCTTATGATGAGGCTTTGTCCGAGGCACGCAAAAATGAGCTTTATGGTAACGTCACGGTAAACGGACAGAACTATTTTGTCGAAATAGACAATAATGCGACAGCGGTAACAAATCGGTTGCTCTTTCTTGTTGATAAGATGGACGGGGATGGAAATTACTTGTCTTTTTCCAATTCGCGGCCGGATTTGGAGCAATCAGATGATATAACGCCCAAGCCGGGGCTTGAGAATATGAACATTCCGCCGGAGGAGGTTCAGGCGAAGGCTGAGGAAGCAATAAAGCAAATGGGAATTGGGGAATATGCCATTCAGGGAGGCGGGTATTTTGCCTGCTGGAGTGCGGATGAAGCGGACCCAAGCGCACCGACATATCTCGCGGGGCTTGGATATGGCATGCATTTTGTAAGAGTTGTGGATGGCATCCCCATTACGTATACTTATGAAGACGGCGGTCAGATTACAGGGGATGATGTAGAAAAATATGAACAAACCATATTACAAAAAGCCAACGGTGAAGAGGTTGATGTTGAAAATGCGTTAGTATGGTGGCCTTTTGAAGAACTGAAGCTTATCTATAATAATGAGGGCTTCCGTACGTTTGAGTGGAAAAACCCATGCACGATTGAGGACTTATCGGAGGATTACGTATTCCTGCTGCCGTTTTCCGACATTAGTGATATTTTTGAAGAAATGATATTAAAAAGACAGGCGGACAGCTTCAATAATGAAGGGGATACTGTTGATATTCAGGTAGATAAGGTAGTTCTAAGCTATATGAGAATTCGGGAAAAAGGCTCCATGGAAGGCACACTGATTCCGGTGTGGGATTTCTTTGGCACGAAAACCTATAAAAATGCGGCGGGAGAAGTGGACCTCGTAGTCGACAGAGTTTATGACGGTGTTCTGCCGGAGAGTATGATGACAATAAATGCGATGGATGGTACGATAATTGACAGGGGGATTGGCTATTGAATCGCGATGGTTCTTAAAATGGTTGCATTGTTATAAAAACTATTGTAGCATCTAAGTGATGGTTTTGCCATGAGATAACAATATAATAAATGAGAATATGAAAAGCAGGAGGACAGACGATGGCACCGATAATATTATGCTACGATAAGTGTACAACCTGTAAAAAGGCGTTAAAATGGGTAGAGGAGATGGGATATGATGCAACGATACGCCCGATTAAAGAAGAAAATCCCACAGCAGCGGAGCTGAAGCAATGGCATGAGAGAAGCGGACTGCCGCTGAAGAAGTTCTTTAATACCAGCGGGAATCTGTATAAAGAGATGGGGTTAAAGGACAGACTTCCGGAAATGGATGAGGAGGAGCAGTATCGGCTGTTAGCCACAGACGGCATGCTGGTCAGGCGCCCCCTTCTGGTGACGGAAAAGGGTGTATGTCCGGGCTTTCGACAGAAAGCATGGGAAAAGCTTTTTTAATTGATATTCCCACGGCAGACTCGTAGGATTAAAGTCCCCGGACTCAAGTCAGCAATGGCGCAGTCAGTATGATGAACATTATTTTTGTCGCTCTTATCCAAAAGGAAATTGAAGGGTCGGTGTTGGGCAGAGTTTCAACATTTACGGAGAGTATCGTATCCGTTATGATTCCGATTGGGAATTTCCCAGGCGGAATTCTCGTAACCTTCTTAAGTCCAATTCTCGCGGAGCTGTTATATGGGGCAGCGCTGATTGTCGGTGCGCTTTCTTATTCCCGCGAGAAACGAGCCAAGTGACTGCCTGCAGACATTTTAGAGAAAACATGAAAAACAGTGGCATTTTCTACTTGTTTTTTGGTTTGTGTAATGTTATAGTAATACAGAAAATTCACTTA
>CAMWYL010000294.1 GCA_947178465.1 uncultured Lachnospiraceae bacterium
GGTACGAATTCCACAACGGACAGAAGCTATATTCAAGACGAGATAGATCAATTAAAAACAGAAATAGATAGGGTTGCTGAGACAACAAAATTTAATGAGCTTTATCTGCTGAATGGTGATATTGCCAAGCCCGTCAGTCAACTTAACAATGAATATGCGCAAGTAATGGCGACATCCCTGAATGGTGCTGATAAAGGGAAAGAGATGTCTCTGGCAGAAATCGATAATCTTAAGGGCTTGAAAATTATCTACTCAGAGATTACGGATGAGGCGGGCGTAGCGGCAACACAGACTCCGGGTGGAGCCACCACGATGTCAGGGCATACCGCATTAAAGGATGATCTGATGAAGGAAATGGTTCCACAGGCCGTTTTAGCGATTATGAAGACGTATTCTCCGGCATTCGATTACCTTGAAGATTCTTCTATTGGTATTGGGTTGAAATTAGAGAATAGTCCGGGAAGTGGGACGCTTGCGTCAGTAACATTAAAGACGGAGGCTTCAGGTTATGGTGGTTCATTGACGACTGCTCAGTTGACATATACATTGACTGTTAATTTGGCTTATTTAAAAACGGATGGAAGTGGAGCGCTTACGTCTGCCAGTAGGGAAGCGCTGGAAAATACAATTGTGCATGAAATGATGCATGCATTCATGGATGAGGCATTGACGAATGGCATGGTTGGATATGTAGGAGGGACGAACTTCAATAAGGATCAGAGATTCCCGAAATGGTTTCGAGAGGGAATGTCGCAGACGGCTGCCGGTGCGTGTTATGATGGCAATGACTGGATTAATGGCGGCTTTCAGTTTAATGCGTCCACTTCTCTTGCAAATATTACATCCGTCCTGCAGACAAGCGGAAATCGGTTAGCTGATGATGAGTCATCGAGCCAAGCCAGCTATGGTACGGGCTATCTGGCCTGCATGTATCTGGGCTACCTGGCGAACGGTTCTTCATCAATTGCGGAAAAGGATATCGCTGCCGGACTTGGAAAAATACTGGACGAAATAAAGCGTGGAAAAAGCCTGAATACTGTTATCGCAGAGCTTACTCCATATAGCGGCATCTCAGACTTCGAGCAAAAGTTTGCGACGGATGGTGCAGGGTTCGTTCATAATCTGGTCACGGCGGTAGGCAGCGGCGCCGGTGGATTGGTTACAGGAAGATATACGGATAATGATTTGCTTCCTGATGTAGAGAAGGATGTCAGCCTGTTTAAATTAAATACCGCACGCGAAGAAGTGAAGAATACATATCCGGCGGACCATCCGACCTTGGCGGGCGGTGGAGCAACAGGAACTACAGGAGTATCGGGACCAACCGGTGGCGGCACAAGTGGAACCGGTGGTACCGGAACCGGCGGAACAGGCGACACCGGAACGGGTGATACCGGAACCGGTGGCCGTCCCGGAGTTGTAGGTGGGATTACCGCCGCACGTCCTAAGGATGGTGTACCGATTCATGTCGGAACAGATGCAGGCCGGAACAATCAGATAATGATATATATTGATGCAATGAATTCTAAAAGTATTGGGATTTTAGATGTGAATGTGATGACAATGGAGAATGCTACTGCTTCCATAGAAAAGGTTGAATTTGCATTAAGGAAAGTGTCTGCACAGCGTTCCGAATTAGGTGCGTACCAGAACCGCATAGAGCATACAATAAAAAATCTGGGAAATATTGTAGAAAATACTCAAGCTGCCGAGAGTATTATAAGAGATACGGATATGGCGGCGGAAATGGTGCAGTATTCCAATCAGCAGATACTCCAACAGGCAGGGGAGAGCATGTTGTCGCAGGCCAATCATGCGCAGGATACTGTGCTGCAATTGTTAGGATAATGAGGAATTTACGGCTTCCTCCTGTCAGGGATAACTACAATCAGTTGTCTCTTTGACAGGGGGATGTCTTTTATTTTGATATCAAGCGTAAGGGCTTCCTTATAGTCCTCAAGATGCTTTATAATATCCGGGTTGTTCCGATCCTCTTTCTCAATCACCGCGCTCACGCGACGGTATGCCGCATGCTTCAGCTCCTCCATACGAGGATAGAGAGGATGCATGCGGATTTCCTCCTGCAGCTCGGACATGGCCTCCAGCTCCTGATGTGCCTGCTTTGCGTGCAGGGAGAGCGCATCGAGCCTTTGAATCAGGCTTTCCTTCCGTGCGGTGATTGTGCCGATTTTGTTCACATCAGGTCTGTTCTGCACAGAGATGGCGGCAAGCGCCTCGTCCAGCCGCTCGACCCTCGTTAAAAGCTCCAGCATACTCTGATAGGATGTGTATTGTGTCCGCAATAAAATTTCATAAATTTGTCCGTTTTCCATAAAAATCCCCTATGCCGCTTTCGCCGGCCCAAATAGAAATGAAAAAGCGAAAGACAGCGTTTAGAATCGGATTCCCCGCATCTCCTCGATTCGCCGCAGAATGGCCGGCTGCATCGCGTACAAAAAGGTTTGCAGAGTGGCTTCGTAATCCTTGACCTGCCGGGCATCCTCATGCGTGGCAAGCATGCGGTAGCTCTTGTCGATATATACGACGTCCGCACTGAAATCAATGGAATAGCTGAAATCCTTGATGCCTAGGATGGAATCGCATCGGATGATGGTCACCACATCCGGCTTGGGAAGCTGCATAAATACAATGTTCGGGTTGATTTGGCGGATGACCTGCTCCAGAAAGGGATCATCCTCCTCCATGTACACGGCCTCCTGCTCCTCAAAGAAGCTCACAAAGCCCAGGCCGTTTTCGTCATTATCCAGAATACGGTTCTCGGCAGCCCTCCCACGGACATGATAGGTTGCGTCGAGCAGTGCGGCCATATCCGACTGCGCCATATTGTGGGCGTGACCCATTCTGTGAAGATAAAATGATTCATAGATGGAGCGGAGCATCACGATGCTCATCTTCGTGCAGTGCTCCGGCTTGGTATATTTCATAAAAAAGTGCAGGCAGTTGCGGGTAAGATAATAGTTGGCCTTCGTGTCATCACAATGATGCAGGGGGCTTGCGGAGTGATAAAGTCGCACATCCCCCAATGCGACAACGTCAAGACCGGCCTTTTTGATTCGGTAGCCCCATTCGGTATCGTCCCAGTAAAGAAAAGGATCTTCAGGCATCAGACCGGCACGGTCAATTGTCTTGGCAGAAACCATCAGGCCGCATGCGCTTATGGCGTCGCAATACACCTCGTTTGGAAGGGTATCGTCGTCATAGGTGTCCGCATAAAGCGTTGAAGCACGGAAATGTTTGAAATCAATGGAAATGCCGTATTGCTGAATATAGTGGGGCATATGCTTGTGATATACCTTGCCGCCCACCATGCCTACATTCGGGTTCTGCGCCAGAAAGTGCAGCATATTATGAAGCGCATCCTCATGGACTGTTACTGCCTCGCCGAGACAGCAGATATATTTGCAGCCGTCATAGAGCGCCTGCTTCATGCCGAGATTAATCCCGCCGCAGCTTCCGAGATCTTCCGAGGATACAGTAAGGGAAATCCTGTCGTGGTATTTCAGCCGCGTCATTTCATCAAAAATGCGCACCGCCGAGTCATCGGTGGAGGCATTATCTATCACATATAGCTTGTAGCTTTCCTGCGCAAGTCCTTTTGAGTGAAAAACGGATTCGATGCATTCCAGCGTTTCCTCACATTTATTATAATTGCAGATTACGATACCGAGCCTTTCAGATAAAGCGGTCATTGCAGAACCTCCTGCCTTCCCGCATACAAAGGTATACGGGATACTTTCTTTATACCATGGTACAGTCATTATGTACCATGTACATAACGATTGTACCATGTACTTAATGACTGTACTATGTACATAACGATTGTACCATGTACATAATGAGTGCATGTACATAACTATTGTACCATGGAAGGCGAAGAGATGGCTACATGAAATCCGAGAATGTTCAATAATATTTTACCAATATTGAAGAAAAACGGAAAGTAGGCTATAATATCCCTATTAGTGTATCGGAAAGGCATGGTTGTGGTATGAGATTCAGTTTGTGCATGATCGTAAAAAACGAGGCGGCCGTATTGCGGGACTGTCTGGATTCGCTTCGGGAGCTTATGGATGAGATGATTATCGTGGATACCGGATCCACGGATAACACAAAGGAGATCGCGGCAGAATATACGTCTGAGATATATGACTATGTATGGCAGGACGATTTTGCGGCCGCCAGAAATTTTGCTTTTTCCAAGGCGACGGGAGATTACATTTATTCGGCAGACGCGGACGAGGTGCTGGATGAGGAGAATAAAAGGCGGCTGAGAGACCTGAAGACGGTTCTGCTGCCGGAGGTGGAAATTGTGCAGATGATATACGTCACCCGGCAGCTCAACCATCCCACCGAAAACTTTGCGCGGGATCTGCGCCCGAAGCTCTTTAAGCGCCTACGGGAATTCACATGGATAGAGCCGATACATGAGACCGTCAATATCAATCCGGTAGTCTTTGACAGCGACATTGAATTACAGCACCGCCCGCAAGGCAATCACAGCGG
>CAMWYL010000295.1 GCA_947178465.1 uncultured Lachnospiraceae bacterium
CGGTATGATAGACCGCTTCCGGCAGGGACGGTTTGCGGCGTTGGCGCTGAGTCAGATGGAAACAGGCTCTTCACTGCGGATATTCCGGAAGGGAGTGCTGATTCTGCATCCGGACGCAATGCTCTATCAGATTAAAAAGGAACCGAAAAAGCTCCTGCTCTATATCAGCGCTCAAAAGACACAGGACCGGGAACACCGGCTTCAGTTTGTACAGGATATGTTTCTGCCGGTCGGATTTGAGCTTCGGGTGTTCTGGAAGTATCATTTTGGGATTATAGGAGCAGAGGGGACAATGAAGCTTGACGAAATGGCGCTTTACTGAATGGGGGATTCATTATGGACAGGTATACCTACACACTAAATCCGGGCAGGGTGGAGAGAGAGACGAAATCCTACAGCAGGGCAGAACTGGAGATGATGACGACCTTCCAACTGCGCGATATCTGCTGGCGGGAACGGATTATTAACGGGATACAGGCGCCCTTGGACAAAGACGAGCTGATTCGGCAGATTATGCGGTTTCGCGGGAGAAAGGACAGTCTGTTTATCACAGAGTACAGTGAGGAAGGAATGGAACGGCTTGAGGAGCTGCTCCGGACGACCAGAATCAATCGGTCTCCCATGTCTCTGCGCGGCTGCGCAAAGATTGTCGTTTATCAGGGAATTGCGGTTGCCTGCTCGGACGGGCTCACCATCGGGTACCTTCCGGAGCTTGTCGATACCAACGCACTGCTGGTAAGCGGGAACCGAATCTGTGCCGTGTTCAATCTCTGCACCTTCAGGGGAAGGACAGACCGGCTCTATCTCACCAAGTCGGAGAAGATGACATGCAGGGACTCCACGGTGAAAAACTACCGTCTTTATTGTATGGACCGTGCACAGTCCGACTGGTTGTACTCTTTTTACGAGAGGAATCAGGAGCTGCGTCCGGAGCATCTGGATTTCTATGAGGTTCCGGTCATGGATTTCCAGGTGCGCGAGCTGTTGGAGATGGACATGCCCCTCGCCATTGATTTCGGTACAAGCAACACGACTGCCGGCATCTATCTCGATTCCAGCTACCTCGAACGGCTGGAGGGGGATCCGGCAAAGGACTGTCTCAAGGAAAATGCGGCAAACTACGTGACCTACATCACGGGGGAGGAGCAGGAGACGCCGCTTCTGCCTTCCGTAGTCGGCGTGCTGGACATTGATGGCGACCATGTCCGGTATGTGTTTGGACATGAGGCGGACCGGCTGTTCCATTCCAGTTATATTGATGAGGGATTTTGTGCATTTTATGACATCAAGCGCTGGATCAGTGACCCGGACAGGGAGGAAGAGCTGGTGGACAGGGACGGACGGCGCTGCTTTGTAAAGCGCAGGGAGATTATCAGAGTCTTTCTGGAGTATGTCATTTCCTGCGCGACGCAGAAGTTCAAATGCAGGTTCAAAAGCCTGCATCTGACCGCGCCGGTAAAGCAGAAGCAGCTCTTCATACGTCTGTTCCGGGAGCTGCTTCCCGAATATCAGATTATGGAGGCGGGGATGCTCGATGAGGGCGTGGCGGTGCTCTACAACTCCATTTCGGAGCTAATCGCACAGAAGCGCTTTAAAAACAACGAGCAGCTCAAGGCCTTGATCATCGACTGCGGAGGCGGAACGACAGACCTTTCCTCCAGCCGTTTTTCCATCAATGAACAGCGGGTAGCATACAAAATCCGCATTGCCACGGCATATGAAAACGGCGACACGGATTTTGGAGGAAACAACCTGACGTACCGCATCATGGAGCTTCTCAAGCTTGCGGCCGCGCAGGCCGTTAGGAGTACCGGAGACGGGCGGCCTGCGGAGGAGATTATAGAGGACATTACGGAGGAGATGGGACCCGACATCTTCCGCAGGATAGACCGCGAAGGGGCGGACTGCGTATACGGCCCGTTGGATGAAGCGTACAGGGAGGCGGAGTCGGTAATCCCGACCCGCTTTAAGGACCATGAGCACAGGAGCAATGTGGAATATTTTGCCGTGATGAATAACTTCTATTACCTCTTTGGCCTGGCGGAGGAGGTCAAAAAGGTGTTTTTCGGCAGAAGGGAAGCGCTCCGCGTAGCGGTCAGCAGCATGCCGGTCACGGAGGCGGGGACGGTCTGGGTACAGGCGGACCGGTTTAAGCTGTCTGTGCGTGGGGTGGACGGGCTGCAGATGGTCAAGGATTTCCCGCCTGTATATCTGAATATCAGTCAGATCAGCCGCCTGCTGCAGGGAGATATTTATCGTCTGGTGAAGCGCTTTATCGAGCCGCTCTATGAGGATGGGAGGCTGGACGAATACGCGATTATGCGTCTGACCGGGCAGTCCTGCAAGATCGGCCTGTTCCGGGAGGCGCTCAAAGAGTTTATCCCGGGGAAGGTAATCGAGTCCTCCAAACGAAGCGCCCCGGGAGAGGAGGATTATGGACTGAAGCTGATGTGTCTGGACGGGGCAATCAAGTATATCCGGGATAAGCGGTTCGGATATGCGGATATCACAATTACAAGCGAACAGGCGGCGTTCCCTTACGTCGTGACCGCCATCACTCATACCGGCGAGGAGCGGATTCTGATTCACAGTTTGGACAGGGAGCAGACGCAGGGGTATATCGAAAGGACCATAGCGGATCTGACGCTGCAGCTGTACCTGAAGGATACCGATGGGCAGGAGCGCTATAAGTATAACTGCTCCTTTAATCCGGAGGAATTTGAGCCTGTGGAGGCAGAGGAGATTGTAGAGAAATATCAGGGAAGAATCCCGCAGGACGATGTGGACACGATCGTGAACCGGGAGCTACGTTCGTTTATCCTTGCGGATGAGCAGCGGTGGGGCTTTCTGGTGGTGCCTGTCCTGCGTGACGGAGAGAAGCTTATGCTGGGTCCGGACAGATTTTTCCTGTTTGAGACGGAGAGCTGGATGACGAATTTCTTTGATGGAACAAAATAAAGCGTGAGGGAGGAAGCGTTATGATAGGACAGATTTTTCCGGTGTTTCGCGAAGGCTGTCTGCTGCGGACCCGGATGCTGGAGGCGTTTACGGATTACAGCTTTCGGTTTGGGGAGCTTCTGTATACGGGATATGCAAATGGAATCATCAGCGGATGCCGGCTGACAACGACCGAGGATACGATTATCGTGCATCCGGGGCTGGTATTGTTTTTCGGCAAGGTGTTTTACATAAAAGAGCCGACGCCGGTCAGCTATGCGCCGACAAATGAGCTTAGAATATTGAAGCTTCATTACATCGGGGAAGAGCGGACAGAATCCATGATTCGCTATGAGATGGAGCTGTTTCTGGATGCGGACCCGACGCAGAAGGAAGGACAGATTGAGCTGTGCCGCTTTACGCTGCAGGAGGGCGCGTATCTGCGATGCCAATATCAGGACTTTGAGGATTGGGCGACGGAGTACGATACGCTCAGTATGGTACATGCCCAATATGCCTCGCCGGGACACAGCACGCTGCATCCCGAGCTGACAAAGGCATTTGCGCGGGAAATGCTTTCCTGCACATTGGAAAATCAGACGGATATCAATTTCTGTCTGGAGATATTGAGCAGGGGGGAGCCTGTCTGCATGGAGGCGCTTGCGGCATATATCCGCCTGCGCAACGGCGGAGTGCCGGTGAAGGAGGAGAATGCGGAGATATACGGCGGGCTGTCGGACATTCTGCGCGAGGCCAAGGGCGGAAGCGGTCCGAAAAGAACGTCGGAGAAGAAGCGCAGGAGCATATTGGTAGAGTGAGTGTAAGGATTGGAGGAACAGTATATGGGAGAGCTTATTGGGAAATCGGCTGTCAGGAGTGCTGCTATCGGGAAAACCGTTGCGAGAGGTGAGAGCGCAAAGGCAGAGGAAGAGGAAGGTAAAAAGTACATATTACATGGTATGTATGCGGAGTGTTCCATGGGAACCATGAAAAATTATCTGAATACGGATGTGGGGCATGGAGTCGTTTATCAGGGGCAGCCGCTCCTGAATGCGAATGACCATGCTCCCCAGACGAATCTGACTCATTTTGGGGACTGCAATTCCAAAATGATTTATGAGGAAGCCAAGAAGCAGGCAGATGAGAAATATAAGGCGGAGGCCGGCGACGGCTTTTTTGCGCGTGCGGGAAAGGCAATTGCCAAGAATGTCACCAAGGCAGTAGTAGGCGTGCAGGAATGCTTCGCGGTCAACAAATGTAAGCTCGACACACCGCTTCCGTGGCGGTTCTGCAATGAAGAGCATATGATTGACGGGGCGCCGGCGCTTACCATAGACAGTGTATGTCCCTGTAAGTTTGGTGGGATTATAAGCATCATAGATACCCCGGATCCGGAGCCTGAGCCGGAGGCAGAAACAGAAGCAGAAGCGGCAGTCGTGGGAGGCATCGGAGCGGCGGCAGCGGCAGGATTAGCGGCGGCGACAGCAGCGGCAGGGGCGGCAGCAAGGGGAGCGTGTTATGGGTCCGAATCTGAGACAGCTCGCAGAGCCGAAGCGGCGTCGCGACATGGAGGAGGCGAGCGTGTG
>CAMWYL010000296.1 GCA_947178465.1 uncultured Lachnospiraceae bacterium
CAGATATCGTATCCGGCTTACTTGTAATATAATATTTTTCAAGGAAGGAATGGTTAATAATCCAGCATAGGATAATCGTGCCTGACATCACCGCGATAAATATAAAGGCTATCTGCTGCTTTATGGAATACTTCATGTCCTGTCCCTTCTCACGCCTCAAACTTGTAACCCATACCCCAGACCGTCTTTATCAGCTCGCCCTTGTCCCCCATCTTGCTGCGAAGCTTCTTCACATGGGTGTCAATCGTCCGCGCGTCCCCGAAATAATCATAATTCCAGACGCTGTTCAGTATCTTTTCCCGCGAAAGCGCGATTCCCTTATTCTCCACAAAATATGTCAAAAGCTCAAATTCTTTAAAGCTTAAATCAACCGGCTCTCCATCTATTGTAACGACATGTGCTGCTTTGTCAATAGAAATACCACCGCATTCGAGAACTTCCCCCTCCTCAGTCCGATTCGTCCTGCGCAGAATGGCCTCCACCCGCGCCACCAGGATTTTGGGACTAAACGGCTTGGAAATATACTCATCCACACCAATCTGAAAGCCCTGCAGCTCGTCACTCTCGTCCCCTCTGGCCGTCAACATGATGATCGGCACCTTGGAGTAGTTCCTAATCTCACGACATACCTGCCAGCCGTCAAGCTTCGGCATCATCACATCCAGAATCACAAGCGCAATATCCTGATTGTCAAAGAAAATATCAAGCGCTTCGCTGCCGTCCCCCGCCTCCAGCACCTCATAGCCCTGCTTTGCGAGGAAATCCTTCACCAGCTTCCGCATTCTGCTCTCATCATCAACGACAAGTATTTTCAGCTTACTCATCCTGTCCCTCCAAAAGCGCCTTCTCCTTCTCACGAATAACACTCTCGCGCTGTGAAAGGTTCTGTTCCCACTGTGCGTATCTGTTCTGTATTACCTGTTCGTAATTCAGAATATTCGGGCTCTTTCCGGTCGCTGTTATAAAGAACATGACTACAATCAGCACTATCAGCGCGACATTGACATAAATAGAAGTCCTTCTGCTGAAAAATTCTTTATTCTCGGGCTTTTTTCGAACCTTCTTTTGGCTTGCCTTTACCTTCTCCACTGCCGGATTGGTGCTTTCCCGAAAACTGTACACACCGGATACCGGAATCTCCGGTATCATTTCCTCCGACGCAGGGGTCTCCTTCAGGCATCTCTGTAATTTCTTTAAAAAATCATAGCCCACCGGCGTCACGAAAATGCGGTTATCCACCGCCTTCTTATATACCGCATAGAGCATCTTCGGATTCTGATAATCCAGCTTTGCCTCAAGGCGTTCTATCTTCTTGCGCTCTCCCATGGCAAGCTGCGCGTCCTTATCCGTACCGAACCGGAACCCGTCCACAATCCACTCTGTGTTGTCTGCCATTAAGCCACCCCTGCCTTCCGCATATGTTCTTGGCAATTGCCTTATCGTAGTTAATATAGAAGGAACTTTGCTTTGTAACGATTTTATTATAAGCCTTTTATCACAAATTTTCTATAATTTTATAAGTTTCATGATATATTTTGTCAAGCTGCTCCATTTCCTCCGCAATGCTCATATCCTGCACACGCAGCTTCTCAACCATGGGCATCAGCAGATGATACAGCCTGTTTACCCCGAGATTCGACACGGCGCCCTTCATTGTATGCGCGGCTTTAAAGGCATCATTACAGTTGCCGTTCTGATAGGCCTCCTTAAGCTGCTCATAGCTCGGATCGTCAAGGAGCTTCTTTAAACATTTCTTATACAGCGCCTCATTATTTAAAAAGCGATTCATTGCACCTTCCACGTCAAAGCCGTTATTTTCTAACAGTTCCTGAACAGTTTTATCCATGTTTGCCTCCATTCCGCGGACACCCGGCTCAAGGCATGTCCATCCACTTACAATTTTATCGCCATTTCAAACAATAGTCAATATTTTCTGAAAACATGTTTTACTATTGTATATTCTCTTTTTTACGTTTATACTGAATACGGTTATAAAGATTACTATAAATTGGAAATTGTCCGCATCTGCGGTTCTGTTTCCGGAAAGGATTGGTTATTACGCATGAAATTTTACAAACGCTCAATTCTAACACTCTTTATATGCGCGTTGATTCTGGCTCCGACAACCGTATACGCGCAGGAAGAAACTGCTACGGCTCCCGCCGCGACGATTCAACAGCTCTCCGGTGCAGCTATTCCATGCGAGAACCTTCCGACAAGTCTCGTTGAGAGCATCTACACCTATCTTGTGGACAGCTTTACTATGGGACTTATCGGTGTGGATGAATACAATCAGATTTTGAACAGTGAGTTCGTCTCAGAAAATGCGTTCTTCGCGAACTCCGTGTTTGTCGGGGATTCCCTGACCGTAGGATTTGAGACCTATTGCAGGAGCCACAGTGACTCCATTCTGACCGACACCACTTATTTTCTTGCGCGGGTAAGCTGTTCCGCAAGAGCCGCAACTTCTGAGAACGCGCTGACAAGGCACGCCAATATCATGCCGATGTACAATGGCAGCGTTCAGTATATTGAGGATTCCATCGCACAGATGACAGACGTCAACAAGGTTTTCATCTGTCTGGGAATAAACGACCTGACGAGCGGAACGCCTGACCGCGTTATTTCCGATATCCGGACGCTGATTCAGCGCATTCTCGAAAAAAGACCGGATGTGAAGATTTATATTATCTCCATCCCCTGTGTCATGCCGGATGTCTCCGCAGGTTCACTGAATAACACCAACATTCAGATCTGCAATATTCTGTTGCAGAACACTTGCCAAATCATGGGCTATGGCTTCGTGAATTTGTCCGAATATCTCATGGATGAGAGCAACGCCCTGCGCGCCGAGTACAGCTCCGATAAATATGTGCATCAGAACAACCGTGCTTACGATATCTGGAACAGAGTCCTAAAGAATTACGCATTTACAGAGATTACCAAAAAATAAAAACACAAAAAATCGTCACAATTTCCTAAAAGGACAAGCTTAAAGGGCGCTCCCATATGATTTGGGAACGCCCTTATTTCATGTCATTCTTCTTATTATTGTAATTGCACAATCTTAATATCTGTATCACTCTGAAAAGGCAGGTTTCGGAAACCGCCCACGGCCTCCTTTTCAACCGCAGTGTTCTGCGTTATCTGTTCCGCACAGCTATCCAACAGGAAATAGCTCTTCTCCTCCCATGTATTGTCCTTCTGCAGCCGAAGCTCCGTAATAACATATCCCAGTGTGTCCGCATGTCCCATAAAGCCTGAAACGTAGCTTTTCAACACCAGCACGGGATTCTCCTCGCCGATACAGGTGACGATGCTGCACCCGCTTAACGCATCCACGCGCAAATCACTGTCAGAGCTGTTTAAGCTCCTTTTTATCTCCTGATACATTCCCTTTCTTTCATAGATATTAAGCAATGCCTCTGCGGAAATGCTGACCAGCACGCGCTTTGGCTCCTCCTCTCCCATCAGAATCGTGAGTTCCCGTCCGGGTTGTGCATAAATCGCCTGAAGCGGGAAACCGCTCTCCTGTGTATATCCTGCCGGCAGCGGAATTTCCTTTCCAGTTTTGCCATCCGTGACCGTCAGTGCATATCCGCCGTCTCCGCCGTTGTAGCGCAAATCGGTCAGTTCCACCTTCTCCATGTCGCCATCCCCGTTTAAATCAACATATCCGGAAACCGTCCTGCTTTCATGGTGATCGGGAAACAACGCCTCAAGGCGCGCCGCGTCCTCCCTCCGGATGCTGTCAATGTTCTGACTGTTAATCGTGTAAGAGCCTGCGCCTCCACTCGACATATCCTGCGGCTCTCCATCCGACCATGGTATCCAGATGCCATCCTCCCCGTAAGGCTGTATCATTGTCACATCCACGCTTGACTTATCACCAAACGTTATTCGCACTACGCAGATGCTCTTATCTTCCGTAAGGTTGATTCGCGTGCTGCCCGACGCATTCAGCAAATACAGCGCCGCCTTATTCGCGATGAACAAATCCCCTGACTCTCTCCCCTCCTTGGCGTTATTGTTCAGTGCCTCTCCGGCTCCGTTGTATTCATAATAATCCATCATAGTCCCACTGATAACGCCGTTCGGGTACGCCTGATAAAACTGCTCCGCCGTACAGATGCCGTCCATGTATTCAAGAGTTTCCGAGGTTATGACAAACTTGTCATTTTCCGTGCTGAAGGTCAGAAGCTCCCTCCATACCGTCACATGCGGGTTGGATACCCATGCGTAATACAATATCTCCGCAGAACGGTCTGTAACATTGACGATCCGGTAATTGGGCGCCGGGGCAGCCTCATCATAGGAATCCCCGTTTCCCCACGGCCACGGGCTCGACCAGCCAAAACAGGCGTAATCCTTCCCGTCCGCGAAACCGTGCACCAGAAGGTCTGAATTTGTCAGCGTCTCTTCCACCCTCTCGTTTGCCAGTCGTATAATTGTCACCGCGGCACGGTTGCAGAAGGCCTGCGCCCACTGCTCTATGTAGCCGCGCGCATCCAATT
>CAMWYL010000297.1 GCA_947178465.1 uncultured Lachnospiraceae bacterium
AATGCGCTACGGCGAAAGCGGCACTCAAATGCCTCTACACCATTGCCCGAAATCTCTGTATAGACGAGTACCGCAGACGCGCCGCGGAGCTGCTGCAAACGATCGAAGGCTCTCAGGAAAAAGGAGCGGAAAGCGGGCAGACACAGGAGATATCCAAGGAGGAGCAGATTTTGACGAAGCTTGCGGTCCGGGCGGCGGTGGCGAAGCTGGAACCGGACGAGCAGGAGCTTTTGCTGCTCCGCTATGTGAATGAGGTTCCCATTCTGACAATCGGGCAGCTGATGGGAATTTCGCGATTTGCGGTATACCGCAGACTGATGGCGGCAACAAAGAAATTAAAGCATGAACTGAAAAAGGAGGGATTCTGATGAAGCAGAAGTTAAAGGAGGAGCTGCTACATGTATTTGCCGCACCGGATCCGATGTGCAAAAGGGACTTCCTACGGGAATTGGAGACACCGGGGATGAGTATTCCCATGTTTGTTTTTTCACAAATCGGTTATATCCGAAAATGGATATGGGGTCTTTCAATACTTATTTTTATGGCTTCTGTGGTTGGGGCGGTCTGCTTTTCCGGAGAGGTACTTTGGATGATTTCCGCAATGACGCCGCTGCTTGCACTGACAGTTGTGTCAGAAAGCGGACGCTCAGACAATTATGAAATGGCAGAGCTGGAGCTGGCGACACGTTTTTCTCTGAGGAGTGTGGTCTTAGCCAGGTTAGGGATTCTTGGCATTGAAAATCTGGTGATTCTCAGCCTGTTATTGCCGATAGGAGTGTGGGAACAGCGGCTTGGAATTCTGCAAAGCAGTGTTTATATTCTCGCGCCGTATCTGCTGACAACGTTTATCGGACTGTATATCGTCCGCAGATTCAGAGGACGGGAAGCGGTTTATTTCTGCATGGGAATTACGGCCGGCATTAGATTTTTTGCATTATTAGGACAGGATATTGTTCCGCAGCTGTATCAACAAAGTAGGTTTGGATGGTGGCTTGTCAGTGCATTGATGCTGGGTGGTGCAACGGCAACACAGTATTTCAAGCTGATAGGTGCGACAGAAGAATTGCGTTAGAGAAAGGGGATGGTTAAGAGTATGAAGCTTATGATTGACCGTGTATCAAAACAATATCAGAGCCGGATTGCGGTGGACCGTGTTTCCGTGGAACTGCATAAGGGCGTTTATGGGCTGCTTGGTGCCAACGGCGCGGGAAAGACGACCCTGATGCGAATGCTCAGTGGCATCCTGAAGCCGACAAGTGGAATGATTGCCTTGGACGGTGTGGATGTGAGTGAGGAGGCATATCGCGCGGCACTCGGGTATTTACCGCAGGATTTCGGATATTATCCGGAGTTTCATGCAATGGATTTCCTGCTGTATCTTGCGGCATTGAAGGGAATTCCGAAAGCACAGGCGAAGAGAAGGGCAAAAGAGCTGTTGGAGCTGGTATCCCTGCAGGATATGGCACATAAAAAAATCAAGACCTTTTCGGGCGGTATGAAGCAGCGGCTTGGGATTGCACAGGCATTACTCAACGACCCGAAGCTGCTGGTTTTGGACGAACCGACTGCGGGATTAGACCCAAAGGAGCGGGTACGGTTTCGCAAATTAATTGAGGATTTGGGACACGACAGCATTGTGCTATTGTCCACCCATATTGTCTCGGATATTGAGCATATCGCGGATGAGGTACTGATCATGAAGGAAGGGCAGCTGATTTATCAGGGAAAATGGGAGGATGAAAAGGGTGATTTGGAGGAGTTTTATTTAAAACAGTTTGAGGAGGACGCACATGAATAATTTTGGGACGCTTTATCATTATGAGGTGAAAAAAATCATAAGCCGGAAGCCGGTTTGGATTATGTTCCTGCTCTGCATATTTGTCATCGGAATGGTGGTACCGGGAAATCTGCTGGGAAAATACTATGTAGACGGGAAGGAGATTGACACGCATTATCATATGTTTCAGGTGGATCGCGGGTATCAGGAGGCACTGTCCGGCAGGGCAGTAGATCAGGTACTGTTGGAGGAAGTAATGACGGCATATGGCAAGATTCCCATCTCGGCAGAACGGTACACCTTGACGCAGGAGTATCAGACCTACGCGCGCCCGTACAGCGAGATTTTCAATCTGGTCCGTTCATGGGCGCAGTTGGATATGGAGGAGGCAATGGCATGGGAGCCGGACGAGGAGGCGCTCTATGCGGCGAGGAGGGAAACCGTTGAAAAACAGTGGCAAACACTGTGGCTGTCCGATACCGAAAAGGAATTCTGGCGAAAAAAGGAAGCGCAGATGAATGCGCCGGTGACATATCATTATTGTGACGGGTATAACATGGCGATAAACGGAATTGTTCCGGTCGGGTTGTTGGTGCTTCTGTTTGTTTCTGTCTGCCTGTCAAGCGTATTTACGGAGGAGCATACACGGCGGACAGATCAGTTGATTCTTTCCGGCGCAAAAGGGAAGAGTATCATTTATTGGGCGAAAATAGCGGCCGGCGTCAGCGTATCGGCGGTCTGCGCTCTATTGATGGCAACGTCGGCCTGCGGGTTTGCATGGGGAGTCTATGGAGCGAAAGGCTTTGGGGCTTCTTTGCGGATATCCTCTTCCATGTGGTCGTATTCCTACCCGCTGACAGTGGGGCAGGCATGCCTGATCGCATATGGCAGTTTGATTGTTACGGCGGTTTTCGTCAGTGTGCTGGTGTTGGTTTTATCGGAGGTACTGCACAATAATATAGCGACGCTGGCAGTCTGCGTCGGTGCTATCCTTGCAGGAATGATGTTCAACATACCCATTCAATATCGGGCAGCGGCGCAACTTTGGAATTGGAGTCCCGTACGGTTCTTTGCATCATGGAACGTCTTTGACGTTTGGACGCTTCCTGTATTTGGACACTGCTTTGTTTCGTGGCAGATTGTACCTGCTTTCTATGTGGTTTTTGGTATTGCGGTTGCTGTAGCCGGAAAGTCAGCTTGGCGGAATTATCAGGTGTCGGGAAGGTAAAGCGTACGGTCTTCAGTTCTAAGCTTCCGATTGCAGTAATATAAATTGAGTGCTGACTCGTTCATATCCCCATACGGAGGGATTGATGGCACCGTCAGAAAGGAGCCGGTGGGCAATCGATTGTTCCTCATTGCGTCTTTTGAAGGTATGTGCACCGATGCAATACAATTCTATGTGGATGTTTTGATTTACACGAACTAAGTATAACTTTCCATTCTTCTGCTCAATGTGGATTTTGCCGGGGAGATAGGTTCCCGTATAGTTCTGAAGCTCCTCCGGTGACAGCGGGAGCTCCTCCTCACGGCGGACATTTTGTACCTGATTATTGTGCAGGATTGCTGCAATACCGTTCCCGAAACGATATTGATTTAAGGATTCTGTATTGGACAGAATAATGATACAAATATCTTCCTCAAAATAATATTGCACATAAGTCGAAATACCAAGGAAATCGCCTCCGTGCGCGTACTTGATGTTTCCCTCTTCATCGTACCGCTCCAGCCCGTAGCAATAGTGGTTCCTGTTTTCCGTCAGGAAGATTTCATACGACTGTGCCGACAAAATCTCTCTGTTTTTAAGACATGTGTACCATTTCTGTAAGTCATCACAGTTCGTAACAAGTCCACCGGCCCCGATATTAAACAAATTATTGGTATAAGGCACTTTGACGGATACACCGTAATCATGCATATAATTCTCTGCTTTGTTGTGTATAATAATCTGACCGTCATCATATACAGAATTATCCATTCCGAGTTTTGAGAAAATATTTTTTGTTAAAAATTCGTTGTAGGTCTGTCCGGAAATATTTTCGATAATCCATGCAAGCAGAGTATAATTAGAGTTATTATAGTCGAAGCGTTCCCCCGGCGGAAGGATGGGTTCTTTTAAGATCCAATTTCTGAAAAATGTTTCTTTATCATAAGGCGCCCGATCTGCACCTACATAAAAATCATCTTCAAAATTATAGTTATTATGCAGTCCCGAGGTATGGGACAACAGCTGATGTACGGTGATATCGGAGGGGAGCTGCATCGTTGCAGGCAGATACCGGTTGGCCTTCTCGTCAAACCGCAATAGCCCCCTCTCATACAGAAGCATAATTGCAAATGCGGTAAACTGCTTTGTAACAGAAGCAACCGAGAAACGTGTCGTCATGGTATTCTTTATGTCAAACGCAATATTGGAATATCCGCGGCCGGTCTCAAATATGGTTTCCCCCTTCCGGATAATGCGTATTACTCCGGAAAAGTCCCAATAGTCAATTTCCGTGTGAATATAGTCGCTCAGCTTTTTTTGAATATCCATTGTAAATCCCCCCTTACTGCTGTTTACAGGTACTGTTCCAGATATTTGGCAATACCGTCCGCATCGTTGCTGTCAATGATAACATCGGCCCGTTCCCTGACTGTAGCGATGGCATTTCCCATAGCGATACCCTTTCCGCATAATTCAAGCATCCCAATATCCGCATAGTCATCGCCAAAA
>CAMWYL010000298.1 GCA_947178465.1 uncultured Lachnospiraceae bacterium
GGGATTTCCGGGATGATAAGGTGATTGACAACCGGCAGTTCCAGCTTGCGTTCAGACGGCTTCGGCAGTTTTCAACGAAGCTTGATATTCCCAAGACCGAGCTGGATATCGACGGGACAATCGACAAGACCTGCAATAACGGCGGATATTTACAGATAGAGATGCAGAAGCCGCGCAAAAACGCGGTGAAGCTGATGCTGCTCATGGATTCGGGCGGCACCATGATACCGTATACAAAGCTTTTGAACGATTTGTTCCAGGCGGTAAACAAGTCGAATCATTATAAGGATGTGAAGGTTTATTATTTCCATAACTGCATCTATTCCAAGCTGTACAAGACGCCGGAGTGCGAGAACGGCGACTGGATTGACACGGAGTGGCTGTTCCGGAATGCTGACAGTGATTACAAGGTGATTATTGTGGGAGACGCCGCGATGGCGCCGGAGGAGCTTTATTCGGACACCGGCAATTACAGGGGGCCGAACGGCGGGCTTTCCGGCTATCAGTGGCTGCAGCTTGTGAAGCGTCATTATAAGAAGGTGGTATGGATGAATCCGAAGATGGCGCCGGGACGTGCGCCGTGGCGGGAGGCGGAAACTGCCGTTAAGGAACTGTTTCCGATGTATAAGCTGACCGTGAAGGGATTAAACGAGGCGATGATCAAGCTGATGTCAAACAAGTAAGATATTCTTTAAGGTACTTTTTTGCACCGTTCCTGCATAAGCTTAAATAAGTTGGAGTGAAAACAAGCCAAATATGTCGGAACGGAGGAAGGTATGAGTCAGCTTAACACAAATCAGGAATTTAATTTATACAAGGATATCAGTCAGCGCACCGGCGGGGAAATCTATGTGGGTGTGGTCGGACCCGTCCGAACGGGGAAGTCCACGTTTATCAAGCGGTTCATGGATATCATGGTGCTGCCGCACATTGAGAATGAGCACGAAAGGACGAGGACGCAGGATGAGCTTCCGCAGAGCAGCGGTGGCAAGACCATCACGACCACGGAGCCGAAATTTATTCCCAAGGAGGCTGCACAGATAGAAATCAGCGAGGGAATTAACGTAAAGGTGCGGCTGATAGACTGTGTGGGCTATATGGTGGAGGGCGCTGCCGGCCATATGGAGGAAGATGTGGAGCGCATGGTAAAAACGCCGTGGTTCAAGGAGGAAATCCCCTTCACGCAGGCGGCGGAGATTGGCACCCGAAAGGTTATACAGGACCATTCGACCATCGGGATTGTCGTTACCACGGACGGAAGCTTCGGAGAATTGCCGCGTGCCGCGTACAGAAGCGCGGAGGAGCAGACGATACAGGAGCTCAAAAAGCTCGGAAAGCCGTTTGTGGTGTTGGTAAACACCTCAAAGCCTTACGGAGAGGAGGCAAAGAATGTCGCCGCGGAGCTGGAACGGCTTTACCGGATTAAGGCGATACCGGTCAATATCGAGCAGCTCAGACAGGAAGACATTACCATGATCTTGGAGCAGGTAATGTATGAATTCCCGGTATCCGTGATTGAGTTTTACACGCCGAAATGGATGGACATTATGTCCCTGTCCAATCCGATGAAGCAGGAGATGGTGGAGAAACTGCGCGAAATCATGGATAAGGTGCGCACGGTGCGGGATATCCTGGAAAAGGATATTCAGCAGGAGCTGGAGAGTGGGAGCGATTACATCAAGCGCTGCAAATATGACCATGTAAATATTGCGGACGGCTCAGCCTCCTATCTGCTTGAGGGCGATACGAAGTATTATTATGAGCTGTTAAGCACCATGACGGGGGAGACGATCAGCGGAGAGTATCAGCTGATGCAGCTTTTGGCATCCCTGGCGGAGATGAAGAAGGAATACAAGAAGATCCTGAACGCGCTGGAGAGTGCACGGCAGAAGGGCTACGGCGTGGTAACGCCGGAGCGGGAAGAGATTACGCTTGACAACCCGACCATCATCAAGCATGGCAATAAATACGGTGTGAAGATAAAGGCGCAGAGCCCCTCCATCCATATGATTAAGGCCAATATCGAGACGGAAATCGCGCCGATTGTGGGAACGCAGCAGCAGGCGCAGGATTTGATTGATTATATTTCGGATGCGGGAACCTCCAAGGAGGGGATTTGGGAGACGAATATCTTCGGCAAGACGGTGGAGCAGCTTGTCAACGACGGCATTACTGGCAAGGTATCCATGATTGGCGAGGAGAGCCAGATTAAGCTTCAGGATACGATGCAGAAGATTGTGAACGATTCAAACGGCGGAATGGTCTGCATTATAATTTAAAAAGGCATTTTGCATATGGCCGGATGGGATTCTTTTCCTGTCCGGCTTGCCTGCTTTTGTAAAATATGTTACCATTCAGCTATATGGATCCGTGTGCCGCGGGTCAACGGACGAAAGGAGGATAAAGAAATGAATGAGATATATGACAAGCTGAAAAGATGCTATGAGAGTGTGCGGAGTAAGACGGATTTTGTTCCCAAGGTGGCGCTGGTCTTAGGCTCCGGGCTTGGGGATTATGCAGACACCATTCGGGTAGTCTGTGAGATTTCCTACGAGGAGATAGAGGACTTTCCGGTCTCAACCGTGCCCGGACATGCCGGGAAGTTTATCTTTGGATATGTGGGCGAGGTGCCGGTGGTGTGCATGAAGGGGCGCGTGCATTATTATGAAGGATATCCGGTATCGGATGTGGTGCTTCCGACACGCCTGATGAAGCTGCTCGGAGCAGAGATTTTATTTCTGACAAATGCGTCAGGCGGCATGAACAAGAGCTTTCAGGCGGGCGACCTGATGCTGATTACGGACCATATCGGGATTTTTGCGCCGAATCCGCTTATCGGGCCGAATATTGAGGAGCTTGGGACACGTTTTCCCGATATGAGCGAGGTTTATGACAGGGATTTGCGGGAAATTATTCAGAATGTAGCGAAGGAGAATCATATTAAATTACAGGAAGGTGTGTACGTCCAGCTGACGGGGCCGTGCTATGAGTCTCCCGCCGAGATAAGGATGCTCTCGGGCTTTGCCGATGCCGTGGGGATGAGCACGGTGGTGGAAGCGATTGCGGCAAATCATTGCGGAATGAAAATATGCGGAATCTCCTGCGTTTGTAATTTGGCCGCAGGCATGAACCCGACACCGCTTTCCCACAAGGAGGTTCAGGAGGCGGCGGACAAGGCCGCACCGGTGTTTACGAAGCTGGTAACGGAAGCAATCAAAGCGTTTTAAGGCTTTATAAAGCTTTTTATGGCGCGTTGCATAAACGTGTATTCATGGAGGAAAAGATGGAAAACAGAGAGTTGATCAGGCTGGCGTTGGAGGCACGGGAGCGTGCCTATGTGCCATATTCAAAATATCAGGTCGGAGCGGCGCTCCTTGCCAAAAACGGGACGGTTTATCAGGGCTGCAATATTGAGAACGCGGCATATACGCCGACGAACTGCGCGGAGCGGACGGCGTTCTTCAAGGCGGTGAGCGAGGGCGTGCGGGAATTTGAGGCGATTGCGATTGTGGGCGGCTATGCGGGCGAACCGGTGGACTACGCGTACCCATGCGGTGTGTGCAGACAGGTGATGATGGAGTTTTGCGAGCCGGAAAGCTTTCGGGTGATTACCGCCATCTCGGAGGACGTATATCTGGAACGGACGTTGGAGGAGATGCTGCCGCACGGCTTCGGACCCTCTAAGCTGCATACGGAGGATTAAAGGCTGCGGTTAAAAGGAGGTTCAGTGTGGTTGTCACATATATAAAACACAGCTGCTTTTGCGTGGAGCTGGACAGGCATGTGCTGTTATTCGATTATTGTCTGGAGGGAGAGCTGCCTGCGTTCTCACCGGAAAAAAAGATTTTGGTCTTTACTTCCCACAAGCATTCCGACCATTTCAACGTGGGAATCCTTCATTTGGCGGAGCAGTATCCGGATATTCATTTTTTCCTTGGCGCGGGGCTGCGGTTGAATGAAAAGTATCTTGCAAGGAATGGGATCAGCATCGACAGGGACGCTTATATCACGAACCTGTACAAGCGTCAGGAGTGTGATTACGCGGATATTCATGTGCGGACGCTGCGCTCCACGGACGCAGGCGTGGCGTATCTGATTGACTGTGAGGGGTATAAATTCTATCATGCGGGCGACTTGAACTGCTGGTGCCATCCCGAGGACGGGCAGGAGTTTAATGACAGGATGAAGCGGGAGTATGAAGAGGAGATTGACACGATTCGGGGAGAGCGGATTGATTTGGCGTTTGTTCCGCTTGACCCGCACGTGGGGAGCACGTATTGGATGGGGCTGTCGTATTTCATGCAGGCGGTCGGTGCGGCACATGTATTCCCGATGCACATGTGGGAGGAGTATGCGTATATCGACCGCTATATCGCGAATGAGGGACAGGCGTATGCGGATGCTGTCGTAAAGATTACGGCGCCCGGTCAACGGTTTTCGTTTTGAGCAGAAGGGTAAGGG
>CAMWYL010000299.1 GCA_947178465.1 uncultured Lachnospiraceae bacterium
GGCGGAAGAAGGTGTATTCCGATTTGAGAGAGAATTCGCAAATAGAGATGGCAAGCTATAATCCCGTTTCACGTAAATGGCTTCGGATTAGCGGTAGGGTTCAGGAAGAAAACTCCACGCCTGTACGGTATGCCATGATGGAGTGCTATCCGAGGCTGAAGCAGACATATCGCAATGAGGACGAACTGTATCTTGTTATTTACCGGATTTTGTCGGATGCTGTGAGCATCAGCTGATACAAAGAAAGCGAGAGGAGATTTACCGATGGAAAAATTGAGTGTGGAAACAAAAAGACTGATGGAGGAGCGGTTTTGCAGAGACAGCATTATCGCGCTGGCGACTATGGAAGCGGATATGCCGCAGGTCCGTTACGTGAACGGGTATTATGAGGAGGGAGCCTTCTATGTAATTACCTATGCGCTCTCAAACAAAATGAAGCAGATCGAAAAGAATCCGACGGTGGCGATAGCCGGTGATTGGTTTACCGCACATGGAGAGGGCGTCAATCTGGGATATTTCGGTAAGCCCGAGAATGCCGAAATCGCCGCAAAGCTGAGAAAAGCGTTTGCGGAGTGGATTGATAACGGACACAATAATTTTGAGGATGTCAATACCTGTATTCTCTGCATACGGCTGACCGACGGGTGCCTGCTGTCGCACGGGACACGGTATGATATAGATTTCCGCGCGTAAGGCGACAAAGCGGGTGTGAAGCGGACTTTTGCTGGATGTGGCGGGTGTTTTATGTTACAGGATGTTGCATGAACGATTTATAACGTTGAATTTCGTATTGTCAGGTTTGGGAGATACGAAATTCAACGTTTTTTCAGTTAGGAAAAAGTCTCCAATGATGAAAGAAAGGGATTGAAAAGTCGTAAAAAACCTGCTACAATCATTCAATGAACAATAATTCATTCAACGAATGATTCGTTGGATAATTCACAAGCAAAGGAGCCATATTATGCCAAAGTCAAAGGAACGATGCATGGAGATACGGGAAGAGATGCGCAACACTATTTTGCAGAAATCGCTGCTGTATTTTGCGCGAAACGGGTTTGCGGGAACCAAAATCAGCGATTTATCCAAGAGCATCGGCATCGGACAGGGAACCATCTATGTGTATTTTGAGTCGAAGGAGGAGTTGTTTCAGGAAATCCTGAAGATTGCAGATTATGAGCAGGAGCTTCAACAGCTCCGTCTGTTGCTGAAAATGCCGATTTCCGCCAAGGGAAAGCTCCGTCGTCTGTCGGAGAATGTTCTTCATAAGCTGCAGAAGGATAAGCAATTTGCCGCCCGGGTAGCCTTGAATACGCAGATGCTCTTAGAACAGAGTGAAAGTGCTTCCGTAAATGAGACGAGCTACCAGAGTACGCTGTACGAGTGCACGGCAAAGCTGATTGAGCAGGGTCAGAAGGAGGGGACGATGGTGGAAGGCTCCGCAATGAAGTTGGCGGACTACTATTGGGGCGTTGTTTACCTGTATGCGCTGAAGCGCCTGTTTACAACGCAGTATGAGATGATCACGGTTGCGGATTTGGAGCGCACGGTGCTGGAGGGGGACGTAAGATGTGTGACATTGCGATAATAACGGGAGCAACCGGCGGAATCGGAAAGGTGTTTGTGGAGTATGCGCTGCGCTATGAGCTGGCGGAGATTTGGGCAATCGCGCGGAACGGACAGCGGCTTTCGGCATTGCGGGAGGAATACGGGGAGCGGATTGTGCCGATTCCTGCGGATTTATCAACACTGGAGGGAATTGAGACGGTTCAGGCGCTTTTGCGGGAGAGAAAGCCGTTGGTGAAATATCTGGTCAATAATGCGGGCATTGGTAAGATGGGGGCGTATCACGAATTTTCGCAGGAGGAAATTATCCGAACCATTGATGTGAACTGCAAGGCGCCGGTGCTGCTCTGCCATATCTGTATCCCGTACATGGCAAGCGGAAGCCGTATTCTGAATATTGCTTCGGCAGCCGCATTTCAGCCCAATCCGTATCTGAATCTCTATGCAGCGTCAAAGGCCTTTGAGCGGAATTATTCCAGAGCGTTGCATGTGGAGCTGGAAGGAAACGGAATTACGGTAACGGCGGTCTGTCCCGGTTGGGTGGATACCGGGCTTTTGGTGAGGGAAATCAACGGGAAGCCGGTCAGGTTCCCCGGAATGGTTACGGCTGAGCGTGTTGTGAAAAGGGCGTTTTACGATGCGGACAGGGGGCGGGATATGTCCATCTGCTCATTATACGGAAGGCTCCAACATCTGAATGTGAAGTGGATGCCGCAACGTTTGACTATGAAGCTGTGGATGCGGGGAATCCATGCATATGGTTATGGACAGCCGGTGAAGTGAGTGCGTGAGGAAGGGAGCATGGTATGGAAAAGGATATTTGGACGGAGCGGCCCAATCTTTTTGAACCCAATGTGTATATTTCAATGGTTGTGAAGCTGGAGGGTGCACTTTTGCAGGAAGAGGTATGCCGCGCCGTTGCAGCCGCATACGCAGCCAATGAAGCAACCCTGTCCCGCGTTGTTCTCAAGACGGATGGCAGGGCCTGTTATGAGAAAATGCAGCGCACCGGCTGTAAGATTTATGTAGACTGCCGCGATTGGCAGGACACCCTCAGGGAGAGTGAGAAGCGTCCGTTTGACTTGTCTGCGGGGGAGCTGGTCAGAACCTATATCTGCTCCGGAGTGTCGGAAACCACATTGTTTGTCCATGTGCATCATCTGGCAGGAGACGGGAAATCCGTCTTGATATTGATAGAGGATATCGTGAACAGTCTTGCGGGGAAGCCGGTTTCCTACAAGCCGATGGTCTGCGTTGATGGAGAATTGCTTGCGGGAAAGACAAGGCTGCCGTTTATAATACGGTGCCTGACACAGTGGGCGAACCGGAGCTGGAGCAGGGTGGGCGCGGCCTTTTCGTGGAAGGAGTATTACGCGATACACCAAAGCTATTGGGAAAGCCGTTCTTCGAAGATTACGGTCAAGACCTACAGTGTCGGGGAGATAAAGGCGCGCTGTAGAAACGGCATGACGCTAAACAGCTGGTTGATTACAGATTTGCTGCGGGAGCATCCGCAGTGGTCGGTGGTCGGCATTCCGGTAAGCATCAGGGAGGATAACCGCGCGATGTCCAACCAGACCTCAGGAATTGAGATAAATTATCGCTATCGTTCGGAGCGGACGTTTGAGGAAAATCTTGCCTGCGTCCATAAGAAGATATATAAAAAGCTGCGCGATGCACGTTCAAAGTATTTTGTGCTCTTGTTTCTTACACAGATAAACCCGTCGCTGATGGATGGCATCCTGATGGAGACACATGGGCTTTACCATAACAGGATCACCGCGAAAATGGCCGACATTATGAGTTACACGCCAAGGCGGGGGCGGGATATTGGAGTGACAAACCTGATGCGGATAGAGTTTCCGTGTGAGTATGAACAATTTCGGATAGCGGATATCCTGTTTATTCCGCCCAAAGTATCTTATGCGAAGCGGGTAATCGGCATTGTTTCCATTGGGGACAGGCTCAATGTCAGCCGGCATGGGATGGAGGAATGATTTTTTATAAAAAAAACATAAAACTATGGAAAGAAGTAAAACGCACATGTTATCATAGAAACAGATGATATGGAAAAGGAGAGTTGACAGTGCGTTCATTTGTGGAATTTCAGGATGTCAGCAAAATATATAAGACCGGAGAGGTGTCCATACAGGCATTGAATGATGTGAATTTTCAGATAGAAAAAGGAGATTTTTGTGTGGTCGTCGGTGCGTCAGGTGCGGGAAAGACGACCATATTAAATATTTTGGGTGGGATGGACACGCTCACCTCAGGCAAGGTGTTTTTGGAGGATAAGGAGGTCTCGGCGTATAACAAGCGGCAGCTTACCGGATATCGGCGCCATGATGTCGGCTTCGTCTTTCAGTTCTACAATCTGGTACAGAATCTGACCGCCTTGGAGAATGTGGAGCTTGCCGCGCAGATTTGCACAGATCCGCTGGATGCGGCGGAGGTGCTGTGTGAGGTGGGACTTCAGGACAGGATGGGAAATTTCCCGGCACAGCTTTCGGGAGGGGAGCAGCAGCGGGTGGCGATTGCGCGTGCGCTTGCCAAGAATCCCAAGCTGCTTTTGTGCGACGAGCCGACGGGGGCGCTGGATTACAATACCGGAAAGGCCGTGCTGCGGCTGTTGCAGGATACCTGCAGGAACAAGGGCAAGACGGTGATTGTCATCACGCACAATCAGGCGCTGACTGCGATGGCAGACCGGATTATCACGGTAAAGAGCGGGACGGTCGTCAGTATGGTGAAGAATGAGCGGATCGTGAAGGTGGACGATATTGAATGGTAGCAGGATGGGATAAAGGTTGAATAAATTGCCTGATAGCAATTTATTCAACCAAGAATTTGTGCCGAAGCGTCACAAATTCTATTGAGCGCAGAGCAGAATT
>CAMWYL010000300.1 GCA_947178465.1 uncultured Lachnospiraceae bacterium
AATTTGAGCGGTTTGTCACAAATACCGTCGTCGATGAACAGACGACGCTCAAGATTATCAAAAGAAAGCCGAAGGGCGCTTTTTCCCGTCCGCATTACAGATGTTATATTCAGGAAGTCACATTTGAGTATTTTAACGGGAGAGGCTGGAAACGGCTCTCCACAGACCTTGATGTGTCAGCGCTTTTTTCGCGGGAGGACAATGCGGGAAGATATGATATCCGCTTTGAGGTACCCGGAGATTGGGAGAGCGTGGTACAGGGAGGATACGAGGGCCGCTGCATCCGGATGCAGGTGGTACGGGCGGATAACTGTTATATGCAGGAGGTGGAGTATGTTTATCCCGTCTTTTCGGAGTTTGGCATCTGCATGGATGAGAATTCAAGAGGGATTCTTCCCCACAAAATCGTAAAGATACAAGGCTCCAAGGAGACGGATATCACGGCGGAGCTTGTAAACGGCGCGGAGATACCGGTATTTACGCAGATTGAGTATGGCGGTGATTATGTGTACTTGGGATTTGACCGCCCGCTTGCCTCAGGACCGGTATCCATATTCGCGGAATTGGAAAGAACACAGACGTTTAAGGGGTTTGAGCCGGCATTCGCCTATTCCTCGGGTTTGGGCTTCAAGCCGTTAAAGGTGCTGGATGATACGAATTCTTTTCAGAATTCAGGCAGGATTATGTTTGTTCCGCCTTCGGATATGGCGGAATGTGAGATAGAGGACATCAGGCGTTACTGGCTCCGGGTAGAGGACAGCACCGGATATTTTGCGCATAACGCGAACGATACGCCGTTTGTCCGGAAAATATACAAAAACGCCGTTATGGTGGAGAATGTCATTGAGAAAGAGGAGCAGGACTATTACATGGATGCAATTACTCCCAATATGAGATTCCCGCTGTATTCGGACAATATTTTGTCCGTGGAGGTATGGGTCAATGAGAAGGAACAGCTTTCGTCCGGCGAGATGAAAGCGCTGATGCAGGACCGGACGGTAAAGACAAGAGTTGAGTACAATTTCCTCGGGGAGATTCAGGAATTTTACATTCTGTGGAGCGAGGTTGACAGCTTCGAGAACCGGGAGGATGCCGGCGACACAAAGAGATGTTACTGCATCGACAGGGGCAGGAGCGAGATTGTCTTTGGGGACGGCGTACAGGTGAAGGTGCCCCTCTGCCTCAATGATATTGCGTTTAAGACAAAGGTCATCTGTTGTGACGGTGAGAAGGCCAATATCCATGCGGGCGGCATTGACCGGTTCCGGGGAGCGGTCATTTCCGTGGAAGAGGTCCGGAATCCAATCGACGCCTACGGCGGGAGCAATTTAGAGGAGATGGATAACGCGCTCGAGCGAGGCAGCAACATCCTTTCATCGCGCAGAAGGCTGGTGTCGGAGAGGGATTATATCAAGGAGACGCTTGCTTTCTCCAATGCCATCGAGCAGGTGGAGTGCGTGACGGGGATGATGAGAAACGGCGTCAGGGATGATGCCGTGATCAGCCTGATCCTGTTGATGAAGGATTACCGGCAGGGTTCCTATTCCTTCCGCAGCATTCAGGAGACGCTCAAGGACTATCTGATGAATCATTGTGAGATTACCTGCGGGATATCGGACATACAGATTGTGGAGCCTGTATTTGTGAAGATTTCAATTGATATATGGCTTGATGTCCCGGATATGACTAAGAGCCTGAAGCTGAAAAATGAGTGGCTTGACAAGATTACGGACTTTCTGGAACCCGTAAAGCATACGCATTCAAACGGGTGGCGAATCGGCATGCTGCCCGGTACAAGGCAGATCAGGCTGATGCTTGGGAGCCTTGAAGATACGGTACGGATTGCGTATATGAACGTGACGGCACAGTATACCTATAATCAGCATGATTACACGGTAGGGCTTGACAGCGTGGAGAAAAATCCGTTTATGATCTGCTGCAATGGTACGCACAATATATATATCAACAACACCGGGAATTAAAATGCGAATTTGTGCAAAGGTACAAATTTACAGGCAGAGAAAGGAACAGGGGCTATTGATATGCTGGACAGTATCAATTTAAATGATAAGAGCTTTGAGCAGATAAGAGATGAGGCAGTCTCGCAGATACCCATATACAGTAAGGATTGGACGAACTACAATATATCCGATCCGGGAATCACGATACTGGAGAATTTTGCGGCATTTCTTGCGCTGCAGCAGGGCGAACTCAATGAGGTACCTGAAAAAATCAAAGAGAAGCTTCTGGGGCTTGCGGGCTTTACAATCCGGAAAGGCAATGCGGCGAATATCTATGCGTCACTAAAGAATGCGGCGGTGGAGCTGCCCTGCGCCATGCCGGACAGGGCAAAGCTGTACGCCCAGGATATCTGTTTCGAGTTTGCACGGAATACCTGTGTCAGCGACATCGAAATCACATTGGTAAAGGCTGACGCCGTGCGGGATGGGCGGATACAGATGCTTTTGGAAAATCAGGGCGTCCGGGGCGGACTGGAGCTCCTTGGTGAAAATCCCGCGGGCGGGGAGAGCATTTTGTTTTATGTGAAAAACCTCCCCGGTGCAGGGGTAAAAACAGGCATTCACTTTGCGCTGACGCAGCAGTTTCACAGAAATCATATGGAGCCGGGAATGCATAATCCCTTCGCGGCAATAAAGTGGGAGCTGAGAACAGAAGACGGATATTCAGACATAACCGTGTGCGACGAGACCTGTGGTTTTCTGCAAAGCGGATATGTGACGTTTACGTTGGGAGAAAAGCTCTTGGAGCGCGCGGTAAAGGATGAGACCCGGGATGCGTATGTCATAAGGCTTACGGTGGTAAGAGCGGATTATGACATTGTTCCCCGCTTTGAAAAGATAAGCGGCCTCCTGATGCATTTGGTCCAGAGAGATACAAAGTCCGATGTACTGTTGATACATTCCGCGGATAACAATGAGGTCTGTGTCAGACATTATTTATTAAAAGACGGATTTTCGGAAGTCTATGGAAAAGAGGACAAAGGACGATGCGAAGACGGCTGGGGCAGCAGGTACAGAAGATACCATGAGGGGGCAGAATACCGGACGGAATATGTTGACAGCTATACCCGAAGGATTATTTTTGAAGGCAAAGCGCCGCAGGAGATTATGGTAGTCTGCCGGGAAGAATCGGTGATGGTTCACGGGAAGCTGGGCGTATTGTATGGATATGACGAACAGGTGATTTCGCTGCCGGACAATGCAAGGGTTTATCCCGGAGCATTCTCCGTGCTGGTTATGGAAGAAACCGAGAGCGGGGATATCATGTGTCATCCGGTGGAGCCGGAAGCCGCATCCGGGACGGAAGTGCGTTACAGTGTTGACGAAAAGGAAAACACATTGATCATACACGACTGCGGCGTTTATGAGGGCGCCGGACTGTGGCTTGGAAACTACGCGGTATACAGAGGAGAAGGCGGCAATATACTGGCGGGGACGGAGCTTTGCTATGAGCGTGAGGGCACAGGCGCTCTTTTGGAATTTGGATGCAGCACTGCGGCGTCGGACGGAAACTTTGAGGAGGACTGCGCACAACTGCAACGCAGATTTTCCAAGGATGTAAGGACGCCGATGACAATGGTGACACAGGAAGACTGCGAACACATTGTGGGAAATATTCCCGGTTTGTCGATTCACAAAATCGGCATATGCGCCGTTCCGAACAAAAATGAAATCCACATCGTGGTAAAGCCCAACAGTGACAAACCCATGCCGATGCTCTCCCGGCTCTATCAGGACGAAATATACCGGTATCTGGAAAAATACCGAATGCTCACGACAAAGCTCGTCATCGAACAACCCGTGTATGTGCCGGTCAATGTGACGGGAGTGGTTTATGTCAAACGGCATTTTGAACACTGTCGGGAGAGAATCGAAGACGTCCTGAGAAAGATGCTGGACGGGGTTCATTCGGATGCGCAGTTTGGAAGCAGGATTATTTTTTACGAGATATACAGACAGCTCAGCGACATGGACGCTGTTGACAGAATTCATGAGCTTTCCATATTTCCGGACAACTTCCGCAATGCGGACATGAGCGGTATGGATATTGTGTTGGATTCCAATGCGCTCTGCTATCCGGGCAGCTTTCGGCTTGAACTGACGGATGTGGGCAGAAACTTGAGTTAAGGTGAGGATATATGCAGGATAAGAAAGTATACACGATTACGGACACAAAGCTGGAAATGGCATATTATGAAGGGTTCCGAAAGGCGGGAGGCGCGCTGTATGCCCAAAGCGGCAGGAGCAATTTCCTGATACTGAATCGTTTCCGCAGTTATGAGAGCGATACCCGATGGGGGCGCTTTCACTGTAAGGCAAGTCTTTCGCCCGGCAGTACGCTGAAGATATATGCATTTGCCGCAGATGCCGACAGGAAACAGGCAGAGGAGTTAAACCGGTTTTTCCATAACCCCGACATCGCGTGGCGGGAA
>CAMWYL010000301.1 GCA_947178465.1 uncultured Lachnospiraceae bacterium
ATGTATAATATCAGTATTCTGGTAATTGACGCGCAGTCCAACACCATCAAGGCAAGCTCGCGGGACTCAGAGTGGCTGATGCGGCGGTTATATGATAATTTTTTTGGGAATGACCCTGATACAGAGTATCTGGAGAAGACGGATAATTACAATCTGGCAATGAGCATGGATGTGAGGACCTCCACCGATTACCTGGAAATGTGGGGTGTGCTCGACAATGGGAACCTTTTTATGATTCGCTCCCCGCTTGAGAGTATCCGTGACAGCGTCAGCATTGCTAATAAATTTCTCGGTTATGTCGGACTGGCGGCGACCATCATCAGCGCCATAATCATATGGATGCTGACGACCAGAATCACGAAGCCGATTATGCAGCTGAAGGATATTTCCGAGAAAATGACGCATCTGGACTTTGAGACAAAATATATCAGCCATGGGAAAAGTGAACTGGATCTGCTGGGGGAGCATATCAATACGCTCTCAATAACCTTGGAACAAACGATTTCAGAGCTAAAGACGGCCAACAACGCGCTTTTGCGTGATATTGAGAAGAAGGAGCGAATCGACGAGATGCGCAAGGAGTTTCTCTCAAACGTATCGCACGAGTTGAAGACGCCGATTGCGTTGATACAGGGGTATGCGGAGGGATTGCGTGAGGGAATCAATGAGGATGATGCAGAGAGCCGCGACTTTTACTGTGAGGTCATTATTGACGAGGCCGGTAAGATGAATACCATGGTTCGTAAGCTCTTGGATTTGAACCAGCTCGAGTCGGGAAATGATGTGGTCGTTATGGAACGCTTTGATATCACCGCACTTGTGCGCAATTTTATCCAGTCTGCGGAGATACTGATAAGCCAGAATGAGATAGATTTGAAGCTTCCCGAGACAGCGCCCATTTATGTGTGGGCGGACGAGTTTAAGACGGAGGAGGTTTTCAGGAACTTTTTCAGCAATGCGATGAATCATGTCAGCAAAGACAGGGTAATCGAGATTAAGTACCGGTGCCGGGAGGGTGAAGAGCCTAAGGTGCGAATCAGCGTTTTTAACACGGGGGAACCGATTCCCGAGGAGGCACTGCCGCACATATGGGAGAAGTTCTATAAGGTTGACAAGGCACGTACCAGAGAGTACGGCGGAAGCGGTGTAGGATTATCCATCGTAAAGGCCATCATGGAATCCATGAATCGGCAATACGGTGTTATCAATTATACAAACGGCGTGGAGTTCTGGTTTGAACTCGAGACGAAATAGACGGAGGTGTGTTTTTTGAAAAAGGGGAAAATATTAGGGGTTTTGGCAATGACGACCGTGCTTCTTACAGGGTGTGCGGACGCGATGCCGGAGCTGACGCGGGAAGAGTCCGACATGATTGCGGAGTATGCGGCGGGGTTACTGCTGAAATATTCTTCAACCTATAATTACAGGCTTACGGATGAGAGAGCCATCGAGGAGATGCTGCAGGCAATCGCGTTGGAACAGGAGCTTCTTGAGGCAAGCATGCAGGAGCAGTTCACGGAAGAGGAAAGAACAGAGCCGGAAACGGAGACTGCAAATCCCGAGGCAGAGGGAGAAAGTGAGCCACAGCCGGAGGAGAACGTGCCGATTGTGACAGAGGATCTTGATGCGGATCTGGCGCAGGTGCTTGGGCTGGAAGGAATTTCCATGCAGTATCAGTCGTATGGTGTGTACGATTCCTATCCGGAATCCGGCAAGGGCTTCAGCGTTGACGCGGATCAGGGGAAAACGCTTCTGGTTGTGCGTTTTGATATAGAGAATATGGAGGGAGAGGAAATCTACTGCAATTTATTTGACTACTCTCTGAAAATCAGATTTCGTGTAAATGGCACGTCGAAGAGCGCGCTGACTACAATGCTGCCGAATGATATCGGATCGTATATGGAGACGATTCCGGCGGGAGAGACAAGGGAGATTGTTGCAGTTGCGGAGATTGACAGCATCTCCATGGAGGATATCGATGCGCTTGAAATGCAGATTTCCGACAGTTTTGGCAGTTGTACGCTTCGATTACGATAAAAAGTATCAAATTTATTAAAAATTATCTGAAAATATTTGTAATTATCAACAAGTATATGTTATAATTGATTTAAAATAAGCGCTCGCTTAAGCAGCTGGGATAAAAATTTTATCGGCCCGGTAGAATGGAGGTTCAATATGGAGACTAAAATTCTCTTAGAGAATGGAACAAATGAATTGGAAGTATTGGAGTTTGTGGTGGATGGGAACTCTTATGGTATTAATGTCGCAAAGATTAGGGAGATTATTACATATCAGCCGGTAACGCTGGTCCCGAATGCACATCCCAGCGTAGAAGGAATTTTTATGCCGCGTAATACAATGATTACGGCGATTGACTTGCGCAACTGTCTGCAGAGAGGGCAGTCACAGCCGGGCGGGTTATTTATTATCACAAGCTTTAATAAATTAGATATTGCGTTCCATGTTGATTCGGTTATTGGAATACACCGAGTTTCATGGGTTGACATAATCAAGCCGGGCGCAACCGTTACCACGGTGGAGGACGGTATTTCCACAGGTATCATCAAGATTAACGGCAAACTGATTATCATTCTTGATTTCGAGAAGATTATAACAGATATCAATCCTGAAACCGGATTGAAGGTAACGGAGATTGAGGCGTTAGGTACAAGAACGGAGACAAGTGCGCCCATTCTTATCGCAGAGGATTCCTCCCTTTTGAGAAAGCTGATTACGGATTCTCTTCGCAAGGCCGGATATGATAATGTCATTAAGACGGAGAATGGCGAGGAGGCATGGGAATACATAATGCACTGTAAGGCAGCGGGAACATTAGACCAGGATGTAAAGCTTCTTATTACCGATATCGAGATGCCCCTGATGGATGGACATCGCCTTACGAAGCTTGTAAAATCAGATGAGGAGACAAAGCATATACCGGTAGTAATCTTCTCTTCCCTGATAAATGAGGAAATGAGCAAGAAGGGCGAGGATTTAGGAGCAGATGCCCAGTTATCAAAACCTGAAATCGGAAATCTGGTAAAGGTAATTGACGGCCTGCTTGCAAAATAAAAGATATAAGCCGGGATAAATACCCGGCTTTTATGATTAGGAGCCGGTATGGACAGAACGGAATTTGACGCAATACAAGAGGAACTTTTAGCGAATATCAAAACCGCACAGGTAGTATTGATTGGAATCGGAGAAGAGTTCAATGAGAGCTTTCAGGAAATCGAACAATTCCCGCAATTGACGTCGGCACTGGAGGCGGTTGATATGAATCCGACCTTGGAGTGGACGGTCCCGTTTTTGGAGAGGCTGTATCTGGAGCAGACAAAGGACGGAAATCAGATTGAGGCTTATCGGAAGCTGTATGAGTTGGTAAAGGATAAGGATTATTTTATCATAACGACTTGTATTGATGAGCATATCAAAAAGACAGGATTTGATTTGGAAAGAATTGTGGAGCCCTGCGGAACCTATAAGATGCTGCAATGCAGGGCGGGATGCAGTGAGAAGCTGTATCCTGCGGAGGATATTACACAGCTTGTGAGGCAGGCGATGATTGACGGCGTGGGATTGGACTCCCTTACGCAGATAACCTGTCCCGAATGCGGTGCGTCGCTTGTCTTTAACAATATTACAAGTGAGGGGAAATATGTTGAAGAGGGATACAGGGCGCAGTGGGAGAAGTATACAAAATGGCTTCAGCTCACATTAAATAAAAAGCTTTGCATAATAGAGCTTGGTGTTGGCATGAGTCTGCCTGATATTATCAGATGGCCGTTTGAGAAAGTGGCTTTTTATAACCGGAAATCAAGCTTTTTCAGGATAAACGGCAGTGTCTGGCATATGACGGAGGAGTTAAAGAATAAGGGGATCAGCATTGAGATGAATGCAGTTGATTTTTTGAGAAATTGTGATTTGTCGCATGCGAATTAGAAGGTAGGAGGGGATTATCGTGAGTACGGAAGAAAATTACTTGGATAATTTACTTAAGGCGATATCGGAGCCAAAGCCTGAAGCGCCTGTTGAGGGAGCAGGTACAGGAGAAAATGGGGAAACAGAAGCTTCGCCGGAGGAAGCAGCGGTGCAGGAGCCTGCGGAAGTATCGGATGTGGCGGCTTTGGAGACAGAGGAGAGTCTCGACATTGCGGATATGGGAGAAAGCCTTAACGGTTCGGGAGACACGGGCGGTTTGGATATTCCTGATTTTACGGAGAGCCCGGAAATACCGGATATTTCGGATGTAGAAGGGGATTTGGATATCCCCGATATACCGGATGTGGAAGGGGATTTGGACATTTCTGATATACCGGATGTGGAAGGAGATTTGGATATTCCCGATATTTCGGATGCAGAAGGGAATTTGGACATCCCCGATATACCGGATGTGGAAGGGGATTTGGACATTTCTGATATACCGGATG
>CAMWYL010000302.1 GCA_947178465.1 uncultured Lachnospiraceae bacterium
TGATTCTTCTAACATTTGTTCAAAAGTTAATTCTGACATAATTTTGAACCTCCTCAATTATTTTGTTTGGGGTAGAAGCCCCCGCTGTGATGCCCACCAGTTCAACAGAATTAGGTAACTCTAATTTCAGGTCTGCCAGTGTCTGTATATAGTAAGTATTCTCACATTCACTTTTGCATATCTCGTACAGCTTACGCGTATTGGAACTGTGAATACCACCTATCACAATCATAACGTCAGCCTTGGCTGCAAGCTCCCTCGCTTCCTTCTGACCGTTTTCCGTTGCGTTACAAATAGTATTCGCAACAATAATATCATAACCTTTTTCTTGGAAAATTTCAACTAATTCTTGTAATTTCTTGTAATTAAATGTCGTCTGTGATACAATTCTGAATTATTCACCCTGTTTTGCCGTGAAATTCTGTGCCTGCTCCTGTGTTTCTATTACAGTCGCCGAAGTTTTCGCCCATCCTTTGGTGCCTTCCACCTCAGGATGTCCATCATTCCCTATGATAATAATCTGCCGTCCGTCCGCGGATTCCTTCTGCACGATTTTGTGGATGCGCTTTACAAACGGACAGGTGGCATCAATGTATTTCAGCCCCTTCGCCTCCATCAGCTCATAGATTTCTTCCGGAACACCGTGTGCACGGATCACAACCGTACCCTCGGTCAGCTTTTCCAACGCCTCCCGGCTCTCCAGCACGGTTACGCCCTGCTTCTCCAAATCCCTTACGACATCATCATTGTGTGCAATCGGCCCATAGGTATAGATTTTCCCACCGCTGCGCGCCTTCTCATATACCAGCTCAACCGCCCGCTTTACGCCAAAGCAAAAGCCCGCGGACGCTGTCACTACCACCTCCATGCCTATGCCTCCCCGCACAGTCCGATAATCGCCTGCGCTACCTCCTCTATCGTCATATCGGAGGAATCCAGCAGTGTTGCGTCCTCAGCCTGCCGCAGCGGTGAAAGTTCCCGATGCATGTCCTGATAGTCCCTGTCAATAATATCCTTTTCTATCGTCTCAAGATCACAGGTCTCTCCCTTTGCACGAAGCTCTTCGTAGCGCCGCACCGCACGCACATGACTGCTTGCGGTCAGATAAACCTTTACATCCGCATCCGGCAGGACACAGGTGCCGATATCCCGTCCGTCCATCACAACGTTTTCCTTCTTTGCAAGCGCCTGCTGCAGCTCCACCAGCTTCCTGCGAACGTCCTTATTCCCACTGCTTGCAGAGGCCATCCTGCTGACCTCCTCCGTGCGAATCAGGCCGTTTACGTTCCGACCGTTGAGCCATACTATTTGTTCGCCGTTTTCATAGGTAATCGTAACATCCGCATTCTGTGCCGCCGCACTGATTTTGTCCTGCTCCGCAGCGGAAATGCCGGATTCTATAAAAAACAAAGCCATCGCACGGTACATCGCACCCGTGTCCACATAAATATATCCCTTTTCCTTTGCAATCCGCTTTGCTATCGTGCTTTTTCCGGCTCCGGCCGGTCCGTCAATCGCAATACTGTAACTCATACTAACCTCCCATGCCGCCTTCGGCGGCTCAAATAGAAATGAAAAACGCTGTCTTTTGCGTTTTTCTGTGTGAAATATAATATATCTTAGGCAATGTTTTTTACTGCCTTAGATGTATTTTTCACACTAACCTCCTTAAATCCGTGCTCCTGTCTTTGCAGCGCTCTCTCCCGCCAGATATCCCGTAGACCATGCTATCTGTAAGTTAAAACCGCCCGTAAGCGCGTCCACATCCAGCACCTCGCCTGCGAAATAGAGTCCCTTTACCAGCTTTGATTCCATCGTTGACGGGTTCACCTCACTGACTGCAACGCCGCCCTTTGTGATAATGGCCTCATCATAGTCCCGAAGTCCCGTTATCGTAAGCTCCATATTCTTTATCACCGCCACAAAGCGCTCTCTTTCCGCTCTTGTAATATCATGCACCTTCTTGTCCGGATCAATCTCCGCCAGCATCGGCATGACCGGTATCAGCTTCGCAGGGAAAAGACTGCTGATGGCGTTCTTAAACTGCTTATTCTTATTCTCTTCAAATTCCCGAAGAATCCGTTTATCCAACTGCTCCGCGGTAAGCGCAGGCTTCAAATCAATAAAAAGCTTTGCCTGTTTGTCGCGCTCCCCTTTTTTGCACAATTTATGCACATAATGGCTGCTGGCGCTGAGAATCAGCGGCCCGCTCACACCATAGTGCGTAAACAGCATCTCACCGAAATCCGAGTAGATGGTTTTCCCGTCCGCCACTACGGACACACGCACATTTCTGAGTGAAAGCCCCTGCAATGTACGGCACCACTCCTCGCGCACCGCAAACGGCACCAGCGCAGGGGAAAGCGGCGTAACCGTGTGCCCGCAGCTCTTCGCAAACCGATGCCCGTCCCCCGTAGAGCCGGTAAGCACATAGGATATTCCACCCGTCGCCACAATAACACTGTCTGCCGTAAGCATATCCTTCCGGCCTGTATGCTTATCAACCATCTCAACGCCGAAAACCTCGGCCGTCTGCATTTTCTTCTTTTTCTTATTCTCCCGACCGGTCTCTCCGTCCTGTGCAAGCTCCCACAGGTTGATTTTGTGCACCTCACAGTTTAACCGAATCTGCACGCCCGCCGCCCGAAGCGCAGACTCCAACGCCCGTATAATATCCGAGCTGTGATCCGATACCGGAAATACCCTCTGTCCCCGTTCGATTTTCAGCGGACAGCCTGCCTTTTCAAAGAACCGCATAACGGCCTGATTGTCGAAGCCATATATCGCGCTGTACAGGAATTTGGGATGCTCCATCACCTGCGCAAACAGTTCCTCCGTCGCACAGCCATTGGTGACATTGCAACGCCCCTTCCCTGTAATAAAGAGCTTTTTCCCAAGCTTCTCATTCTTCTCCAACAAAATAACCGTATCGCCCGATTCGGCCGCCGCTATCGCAGCCATCATTCCGGCCGCACCGCCGCCGATTATTACAATATTCCTCATAACTTCTCATAATTCCTTTATCCAACGATGCGATTTGTCGCATCATTTTCATCGTTTCCGCTTCTTCTGCTCCATCTGGCTTTGCAACGGAACAAAGAAGGTATCCTCGTCAATAAAATTAATCTCATCCTTCAGATATACCTGGTAATTATCCCACGCGTACTCCAACGACTCCAAACTTTGCCGCACATCCTCCGGGCGCTTCAAACACAGGGCCACCACAAGCGCGTTAATCAGACTCAGCGGCGCTACAAGCGAATCGACGATTGATACCATGTCGCTCCTCGCCATCAGGTTACAGGACGAATACAGGCACATTGGCGAATGGATGGTGTCCGTAATCGTAATTACCTTCGCATTCTTGTCATTCGCCATCTCCATCGCCTTGAGCGTTCTCATCGAATAACGCGGAAAGCTGATTCCGATAATCACATCCTTCTCATTAATCCGCAGCATTTGTTCAAATATTTCGGAGGTACTCGTCGAGGACAGCAGATAGACCTCTCCTCGAACCATATTCAGATAAAAATGCAGGAATTCCGCAAGCGGCTTACAGCTTCTGATACCAATGATATAGACATGCTTCGCATTCAGAATAATGTCAACCGCCGTCTCAAAGGCCTGCGGGTCCACATGCTCTATCGTATCGTTTATCTTTTCCATATCCGCACTCAACACCGAGGTCAATATCTCGGACTGCGTGCTCTTGCCGTATTTTGCTCCGATTCTCTGCACGGAATTTAATTTATCCTTGACCCATTCCGCCAAAGCCTCCTGGAACTCGGGATACCCTTCATAATCAAGCGCATAAGCAAAGCGCACGACCGTGGACTCGCTGATCCCAACCGTCTTTCCCAGCTTCGCCGCAGTCATAAAAGCAGCCTGCTCATAATGGTCTATAATATAGGTTGCTATTTTCTTATGGCTCTTGCTCATTTTATTAAATTTTTCGTTAATTCTTGATATCGTATCATACTTTGTGTCCATCAAAAATCCTCGCTGCTTTACAGAATAGGGTCATAAGCCGCCCACAGGCATATCTCTATGAGCAGCACCGATAAATATCCGCCAAGAGGTCTGCAGTCTCCTCCTGTGTCAAATCATAATCACCCGTAAGTACCATACAGGCGCATCCGTGAATAAAAATCCACATTTTCATAAATAACCCGCTGGGGTTCTTACAGCCCTCTGCGGCCGCCTTATTGATTTCCTTGGTCAAAGCGCCCGACCTTCCGTTCAGAAGCTCATAGAGGCTCTTCTTCTCCTGCGCCTCCGACTGGAAAAGCATCTTAAACAGCTGCCTTTCCTCCTTCGCATAATTTATGTAAGCAAGTCCGAGGTTGATAAACGGTTTTTGTGCCTCTGACTTGAAATTCTCATAATAATCTCCAAACGCCTCCACTGCCTGCGCATAAATCTCCGCATAC
>CAMWYL010000303.1 GCA_947178465.1 uncultured Lachnospiraceae bacterium
ACGGTACGATGTGGGATGCACTGGAGGCGATTCGCCTGACATGGAACCAGGTAGTCACAAATCATCCGGAATGCAGAAATGAGCCGATTTCCGCACAGGAGTTGAGTGGCTGCCTCGGGCTTCCGATGACGGAGATTGCGGGGAAGCTTTTTCCCAAAACCACACCCGGGCAGCAGCAGGCGCTGATGGACGAGTGCTGCAAGCTGGAAAATGCCTATCTGAGGGAACATGGAGCGATTCTTTATCCGGAGCTGGAGGAGACGCTTCTGGCCCTCAAGAAGGAGTATAAGCTTCTGGTGGTCAGCAATTGTCAGAGCGGGTATATCGAGAGCTTTATAGAGGCGCACAAGCTCTCTGCGTGCTTTGACGATATTGAATGCTGGGGGAATAATCATCTCTCTAAAGGGGAGAATAACAGGCTGATTATGGAGCGCAACCATATCACAAAGGCGGTATACGTTGGTGATACCGCAGGAGATGAGGCATCGGCGCGGGAGGCGGGGATTCCGTTTATCTTTGCCGCCTACGGCTTTGGAAAGGCAGTTGCCCCCGACTACACAATCAGGGCATTTACGGAGCTGCCGCGGCTGATGGCGGAGGTGTTTATCTAGTGTGCCGGACTGTCAGCACACTATTCTTCATCGGCTGCTTTTTCAAGGGTAAAGATAAATTCGGTGCCGACGCCTTCCGTACTGATCACGTTGATGTTCTCATTGTGGGAGTTGATGATTTCCTTTGTAATGGAAAGTCCGAGACCGGTGCCGCGTTTATCCTTTCCACGGGAAATATCGGTTTTGTAAAAGCGATCCCAGATCAGCTTGAGACTGTCCTTGGGGATCCCGATTCCGTTATCCTTTACGGACACCAGAAGCTTGTTGGATTTCTCTATCGTTTCTATCTTGATGGAGGAATTCTTGTGGCTGAATTTAATCGCGTTGTCTACCAGATTGTAGAGTACCTGTTGGATTTTCACCATGTCGGCGTTCACATACATACTCTCGCCGGTCAGTACCAGCTCAATTGCGATCAGCTTTTCACGGCAGGTTCCTTCAAAGGAGGCGGCCGTGTTTTTTATGACCGGATTGATGTCAAAGTCAGAGCGTTCCAGTATCATCCCATTCGTATTGAGGTTGTTCAGCGTGAGCAGGGAATTGGTCAGCTTGGTCAGACGGTCCGTCTCGTTGAGGACAACACCGAGGTATTTCTCGTGAAGCTCGGGCGGGATGGTACCGTCCAGCATCGCTTCGAGATAGCCTCGTATGGAGGTCAGCGGGGAGCGAAAGTCGTGAGAAATATTTGCGACAAGGCGTTTCTGGTTGTCCTCGCTCTTGGCGACCTCACTGGCCATGTAGGCGAGCGATGCCGCGAGATAGCCGATTTCATCCTCGCTGTCCACCTGAAATTCGTACCTGAAATTTCCGACGGCGTACTGCTCCGTGGCATGGGTGATTTTGCGCAACGGAATATAGACCATTTCCGTGAAAAAGAGCAGAATGATCATCGACAGCAGAAACAGGATGACCAGTGTCAGGTAGGAGATGTTCAGCAGGGTGTTGCAGGACTGCTGAAGCTTTTCCATGGAGGCATGGACAATCACATAACCCCTGATCTTAAAACGGGAGGTGATGGGGGCGAACGCGGAAATCGTGTCTTCATCAAACATCCCGAAAAAATTCCCTACCGTATAGAAAGAGCTGCCCGTAATCGTGGGGCTGAAGTTGGGGATGGTTATCGGATTTTCGATGTCTAACGGAGCGCTTGAGTTCAGGACAATCAGTCCGGAAGGATTCACAATCCAGACAGAAGCATCCATAAAGGTGCCGATGGCCTCAATCTGGCGCCAGACGGACTCAAGTGTAACCTCGCTGTTGTACAGATCCTTTGCATAGGAGTCGGAGATCAGAAGCGCTTCCCGGTACAGCGCATCTGCCCGCTCGCGCTTCATCTGCTCCAGCGTCATGCTGGAGGTAAAGGTCGCAACCACAACAAAGCCAAAAAACGCAAAGATCAGGTAAGCCAACACAAATTTTAAGTACAGAGTTCGTTTCATGTCAGGCCTCCCTGGCTTCGTACTTCAAACTTGTAGCCGACGCCCCATATGGTAGCGATGCGCCATGCGTCGTGGTCCTTGATTTTCTCCCGCAGACGCTTGATGTGTACATCCACCGTGCGGGTGTCTCCAATGTATTCGTATCCCCAGATTTGGTCAAGAAGCTGGTCGCGGGTATATACATGGTTCGGCGACGCGGCAAGGAAATATAAGAGCTCCAGTTCCTTTGGCGGCATATCGACGGTCTTCCCGTTGTAGATTACGGAGTAATTGGTGAGGTTGATGGTCAGATCCGGATAGCTTACCTGCTTGGAGGAGGGCGCTTCGACTGCCGGCGCGGCGGTTTTGTAGCGGCGCAGCACGGCCTTTACGCGTGCGATAAGCTCCTTGGTGTCAAAGGGTTTTTCCAGATAATCATCCGCGCCCAGCTCCAGGCCAAGCACCTTGTCAAATACCTCGCCCTTTGCGGAAAGCATGATGATTGGTGTCTGTGATTTCCGACGGATCTCACGACATACCTGATACCCGTCGATTCCCGGAAGCATCAGATCCAACAGAATCAGATCGGGAGCAAAGGGCGTTGCCTCGCGGAGCGCGGATTCTCCGTCGTAGACAATTTTGGTCTCAAAGCATTCTTTTGTCATATATAAGGAGATAAGCTCCGCAATGTTCTCATCGTCATCCACAATTAAAATTTTTTGTTTATTTACCATTTTTGACATTCCTTTCTTCCGGATTACTTAAAGTCGCAAATTGTGACACCTGCGTCACCTTCTCCGTATTCTCCCAAGTGGAAGGATTTCACATAGGATACCCGCCTTAAATGCTGGTGTACCGCCTGGCGGAGCGCACCTGTTCCTTTGCCGTGTACGATACGGACGCTGGGTGCATGGGACAGGTATGCATCGTCCAGATACTTGTCCAGCTCTGAAATCGCCTCATCGACCGTTTTGCCGAGCAGGTTGATTTCCATGGAAATTGTCGCCGCCTTTGACATGCCGATACGTCCGCTGCCGGAGCTGCTTCGTCCGCTCTTTTGATAGCCGGAAATGCCGGACGGGGTGTCCTCCTTGATAAGAACCAAATCCCGAATGTTTACCTTGGAGCGGATAATGCCGCATTGCACGAACAGATCTCCCTTTGCGTCCGGCTTGGAGGCGATGGTGCCTTTTAACCCCATGGATACTACCTTTACCATATCGCCGGGCTTTATCTGGGTTGCCTTTAAAATCTTGTGTGTGGGCTTTTCCTCCGAACGGGAAAGCTTTGTATTCTTCTCGGAAATCTTGTCGCGCACTTTGGTACGGGCCTTTTCCAAGTCTTGTATAGAGGCATTATTCAAGTTCACCTTTTGGAAGTTTCGGATGGTTTCGTCTGCGACATCCTTCGCGTCCAGCAGGATTTTACGTGCCTCCTCATTTGCCTCGCGCAGGATTTTATCCTTCTGTGCGTCAAGCCGCTCCTGCTTCTGCTCCAGCTTTTGCTTGAGGGAGCTGATTTCCTCCTTGTAGCGTTGAATCTCGTCCTGCTCTGCCTCAATGGTTTTACGGCTCTTCTCCAGATCCGCCAGCAAATCCTCAAAGCTTTCCTCCGCCTCGCTGATGTGCTCCTTTGCCGAGGAAATGATTTCATCGGAAAGGCCGAGCTTCGAGGATATGGCAAAGGCATTGCTCTTGCCGGGAATACCGATCAGGAGGCGGTAGGTAGGACGCAGCGTCTCCACATCAAATTCACAACAGGCGTTTTCGACATATGCCGAGGTCAAGGCAAAAACCTTCAGCTCACTGTAATGTGTCGTTGCCATTGTCCGAATACCCTTGTCATGTAAATGTTTTAAAATCGCAATCGCAAGAGCGGCGCCCTCCGTGGGGTCGGTGCCTGCGCCGAGCTCGTCAAAAAGGCATAGCGTGTGTGCGTCGGCATTATTCAGGATGGAAATGGTGTTTGTCATATGTGCCGAGAAGGTGGAGAGATTTTGCTCAATGCTCTGCTCATCCCCGATATCGGCGTAAACCTCGGTAAACACGCCAAGCTCCGAGCGGTCCAGCGCCGGGATATGGAGTCCTGACTGCCCCATCAGGGTAAAGAGCCCGACGGTTTTCAGCGATACGGTTTTTCCCCCGGTGTTGGGACCTGTTACGATAAGCAGGTCAAAATCCTTTCCCAGATAAATATCTATGGGAACTACCTTCTTCCTGTCCAGAAGCGGATGGCGTCCCTTGCGGATATTGATATAGCGGTTCTCATTAAACAGGGGGCGGGAGGCATTCATGTCTATGGCAAGTCCCGCCTTGGCAAAGATAAAATCCAGTTTGGTCAGTAAACGGTAATTGTTTGCCAGCTCTTCAAC
>CAMWYL010000304.1 GCA_947178465.1 uncultured Lachnospiraceae bacterium
TTGGCTCGGAGTTGTTTATAAGAGAAAGAAATTTATCGTTTCATTTTTATTTATATATTATATTTCCATATAATACAACTGCATATTCTTCCGGTTGATTTAAAACCTCAGAGTATACTCCTGCTCCTTCAAAATGATAATGAACGGCAAAGGAATTTATTCCTTATTCCGCAAAATCTATTCCGAAAAGATACCCTTGACCCTGCTTTGATTTTCCCTCATATGGCAACAGTGGAAAACCCTTCTCCTCCCGTAAGGCGCATTGGATTAATTTCTTTGTCAAATCGGGTACATCCGATCGCTCTAAGGCCTCCCGAAACTCCATCCAAACCACCGCATCATTTTCATCACCGTCCGAGCAGGCCTCTCCCGACACATACCGTGCGGAAAATGCCACATACCAGTCATGTGGATTAAACCGTATTCCGATAATGCGCTGCGGCTCCACGACCACCTTCGTCTCCTCAAATACTTCTCTTACCATGGCGTCCTGCGGCGTTTCACCGTATTCCGTGTACCCTCCGGGGACGATGAACAACCCCTTACCGGCCCCATAAGTATGCCTTGCCAACAATACCTTTCCGTCCCTTATCACCACACCGCATACAGATTGTCCCCAATTCGTGTTTGTATTCTCCATCTCCCCGTTCCCTTCCTGATCATATTGTCTCAATATCTTCCGCATAAAATCAGGTCTGACTGTGCTCTTTTCCTCTAAATCGTATAATTGGGATATTTCCGCAAAAACACTTCATCTGCCTTCATCAATTCCTCATGGTATTCCCGATAGGAGCCGCTAAGTACACGCATCGCAGGGAGAAAGACCTCCTCATAGCCGCTTGTCCGCTGAAACTTCCGCAACGCCTGTTCCAACTGATATGCAGGAGTATTCCTGTACTCCTCGGACTGCTTAAACGCCATATAGTTCTCTATGCTTTCACGGTGTTCGACAAGATACTCTTCCATATCCCGAACAGCGGTATCCATCTCGACTGAAAGTCTCTCCATAAACGCTTCGTCGCAATTCGCCATTGCCTCGTCAATGTATCGCTGCAATTCTTCAGAAATGTCAAAATCAACCGTATCTAAGAAGGTAATAATCGTATCATACGCCGCCTGCTGCTCTTGGGTCACAACAGGCTCGTTCAGATACCGTGCAAAATGCAGGCAGATGTACCTCCCATAATTCCCGGGAAACGCCAACAGCAGCCGCTCAAGAATCGTCTGTCTTCTCTCAAGCTGCCGCAGCTTCTCCTGTATCCGTTCCCAATCCTGCCCTTCCGCAAGCTCTGTGAGCAATTCCTGTTTTTCCTGCAAAACCTTTTGTTCTATCAGATTTTTACGTGAGAGCGCCTTGAGCACTGCTGTCGTCCGGCCGCCAGACAACGCCTCACTGATATCCGCCACCGACAATCCCAGCTTCCTCAAAACGGCAATTTTGTTTAAATCCGCAACATCCGCCTCCGAAAAATCGCGGTACCCGTTCTCCTCTACGGCAGGAGAAATCAACCCCTGCTCCACATAATACAAAACAGCCTTCCTCGTCAGTGCACAACGTCTGCAAACCTCATTTATCCGCATATTCATCCCTCCTATAGCTTATCATAAACCCGCCCCTGAGGGAAGAGTCAATCTCTCTTTGCGTAAATTTTGAATGTAAACTTTTACATTCAAAATTTTGCATTCATATTTTGTTCATATTTCTTTTGGAAAATGTTCAAGAACTAAACATGATTTAGACATTAAACCCTCGTATACTGTAAACATAAGGTGATACGAAGAAACGCCTTGTACAAAAGTGATAACATTACTTATTAATAACTTTTTCATAATAATGCCAAGTAATCTTATGATTGCTTGGCATCCTCCCTTTTATGGGGATATTCAGAAAAGGACAAAAGTATGTGGGTATCAGAGATAACCGAAGAAAAGCTGTCGAATGATGTGGTTGACCGCCTTCTGTTTGAAGGCTTGGAGGATATCGGAAAAAGCGCTGACTGCATTATCGTCTTAGGAAGCATCAAAGCGGCTGAATACCGGGTTCCTATAGCAGTAAGGGCTTATTTCGCGGGAAGGTCGGAACGGATCCTGTTGTGTGGCGGCACAGTGCGGGACTTTTCGGGCAGAAATATGTCCGAAGCAGAGCATATGTTGGAAAAAGCTTTAGAATTGGGCGTTCCTAAGACAAATATTATTCTGGAGAACCATTCTCAAAATACGATAGAAAATATATTGTGCTCCCTTTTGGAATTGCAGCGTTCTATGTGGCTGAATAAGGTAAAAAGCGTTCTGTTGGTTACAACAACATTTCACATGCGCAGAAGCCTGCATATTGCACGGTATCTTTTTCCGACCCATATAAGTGTATATCCTTGTCCGGCTGATGATACCAACACCAAAAGAGATAATTGGATGAATACGGTTATCGGTACGGATCGGGCAAAGACAGAGGCACTGAATATCATAAGATGTGTTCACAATGGAGTGATACCGGATTTTGAAATATAAAGCAGGTGTCGCGAAATTTTTGTTGCATTATTTGGAAACATCGTGTATAAATATTAATAAAAGAATATTCCACATCGCGCAGGACGGGCTGCTACCATGGGAGTATTCTTTTTTTAATGAGTCAGAATAAATTGAATCATAAAAAGGGGGAGTTTTATGCTGGATAAAATTGCATCCATCAACGGCGCTATCAACGGCGTAGTCTGGGGAATACCCATGCTCGTGCTTATCATTGGTACCGGTATCTATATGACCTTACGCACGAGGTTTTTCCAGGTCACACGGGCAAAGCATGTAACATCACAGACAATCGGAGGGGTATTTAAAAAGAACAATGCCGTTAAAACCTCTAAGGAAAAAACATCTATTTCACAGTTTCAGGCGCTTTGTACGGCTCTGGCCGCTACAATCGGTGTCGGCAATATTGCCGGAGTCGCTGCCGCAATTGCCGCGGGCGGTCCCGGCGCAATCTTTTGGATGTGGCTTTCCGCATTTTTCGGAATGATGACCAACTACTCCGAAAACGTGCTTGGTATCTACTATCGCAGAAAGAACAGCAGGGACGAATGGTGCGGCGGCGCTATGTATTATCTGCGTGACGGGCTCGGCTCAAAAAAGGGCTGTGCGGTTTTGGGTAAGATACTTGCGGTACTGTTTTCCATTTTCTGTGTTCTGGCCTCCTTCGGTATCGGAAATATGAGCCAGATTAACACCATCTCGGGAAACATTACCTCTGTCTTCAATATTCCCGCGCTTGACCGCAATATCCTGATTGGTTCCATGTCCATCAACCTATACGAGCTGGTTGTCGGCATTGCCCTGATGCTTCTGGCAGGTCTTGTTATTGTCGGCGGTATTAAGCGAATCGCTCAGGTTACTGAAAAGTTTGTGCCGTTTATGGCCTGTGCCTATATTCTCGGCGCCCTTATTGTATTTATTACAAATATCGGTAAGATTGGTGAGGTATTCGGCGCTATCTTTTCCTTTGCCTTCGGCTTCCGGGCTATCGGCGGCGCGGCCATCGGACTAGCCGTAAAGAACGCCGTTACATGGGGCTTTAAGCGCGGCGTATTTTCGAATGAGGCAGGACTCGGCTCCTCTGTCATGGTGCATTCCGCATCCAATGTCATTGAGCCTGTAAGACAGGGTATGTGGGGAATCTTCGAGGTGTTCGCGGACACCATTGTAGTCTGTACGCTTACCGCGTTTTCCATCCTTTCCACCGGACTCATCGACTTACATACGGGGGAAATGCTTTCCGCCAACAAGGAAACTGCGCTTGTCAGCGAAGCCTTTGGTACCACCTTTAATATCGGCAATCTGAATATCGGCGGCGCATTTATCGCAATTGCTATTTTGCTATTTGCGTTCTCTACCGTACTCGGCTGGAGCTACTATGGCACAAAGGCGTGGGAATTTCTGTTTGGCACGAAATCCACCATCATCTACAAGGTCGTTTTCGTGGTATTTATCGTATTCGGCGCTACCATGAGCCTTGACCTTGCATGGGATATTTCCGATACCTTTAACGGTCTGATGGCAATCCCGAACCTGATCGGCGTGCTGACACTCTCGGGAACCGTCGTTAAAATCACCGCCAATTATGTCAGCCGTACCTTTAAAGGGTCTGGCGATAAGCCGATGCTTTCCGCCTTTGAAGACATTCAGGCAGAGCAGGAACAAAAGCTGAAAAAAGAACATCACTGAAAATAATATTTTAGAATAGAATTTTCTGTTAATAAAAAAATCGTCGCTCGGCAGCGACGATTAAGAGAATGCTGCGCATTCTCCTTAAATGATTCACACTATCGCATTTTCCTATCAAGATTAGGGTGTCAAAAGGTGCTTGAAAGTTTTCTATCCGGCAAATTGCACAAAAT
>CAMWYL010000305.1 GCA_947178465.1 uncultured Lachnospiraceae bacterium
GGATGTGCGTGCGACAATCCATACGGATTATACGAATATTCGGGTCGGTGATATCCTGCGGATAAACGGGAATACACATTCCGTTATCGTATTGGAGGTAAGAGCGAATTCCGTTATTGTTGCGGAGGGAAATTACAATTCGTCGATTCATTGGGGAAGAGAGATACCGATATCGAATCTGATCGGTGATGGTAATTACATAATGACGCGGTATTGATGCGGTTACAAGTATTGAAAACGACACGTCCTGTTCAGCACAGGCTGACAGGAGTGTCGTTTTATGTTGGTCGTCTGTTATTGCCAGTGTATTGGTTTAACACATTCTGAATGCGCTCCTGAACCGTTGCGGCGATTTCAACTGTTGTCATATCTTTGTAGTCCTCATAATAGAGCGGATTCAGATAATGAACAAAGGTCTTGATGGGTTTCAGGTTGTGCTCCTCAAATACACGGTAGGAGTCAATGAGCACCACGGGGACAATGGGAACCTTTGCCCAGACTGCGCTCTTGAAGGCGCCCGGTTTAAATTCCGTAGTGCGGTTGCCGTTGTGGTGATAGCCGCCCTCCGGAAAAATAATAAACTTCCGCCCCTGTTTCGTCTCATCAGCCATTTCGCGGATAATCCGGATAGATTGTCTGGCGTCGTTGCGATCCATGCGTTTGCCGCGCACCAGATTAATAAACTGCTTTACAAGCACAGAATTGGATTTGTCGATATCAATAACGACGGAGCAGGGCTTTTCATGTGTCAGCATAATGCCGAGCGCGTCATATTTTCCCTGATGATTTGGATACATGATATAGCCGCCGTCTGCCGGAAGATTTTCCATGCCGACGCCCTCCGTGGTAATCCTGCCTGCGCGCGTCATCCGCCGGATGGCAAGAAGGTCAAGGGAATACATCTGCTCCTCAGAATATTTCTCCGGATGCCTTGAGACATATTCCATCTGGGGAATCATGTAGAGACGGTGCAAATTTTTAAATATAACATGAAAGAATCTTGAAAACATATTACACCCCACTTCAAACTAATAAGGAATTATAAAGGAAAATTCGGATGAAGTCAAGAAACCGCCGAAATCAAGTCGCATATTATAATAAAAATATTTTAATGTTCGAGCAGGGGGAAGAAGAATGACGGACGTTACACCGGCAAGATTTTTCAGCGATATTCTAAGGAGCGGTATGCCAAAGGCGGTCGCATGGATTAAGGGGAATGCGGACCATCCGCAGTTGAATGGGGCAGTCAGGTTTTTTATGACGCCGTATGGAGGCTGTCTGGTCGAGGCGGAGATTTTCGGGCTGCCCAATATCGCGACGGTCGGCTCATCGAATTTTTACGGAATGCATATCCACGAAAACGGGGATTGCACGCCGCCCTTTGACCGCACCGGAAGCCACTATTCCAAAGAGGATGTGTCACATCCGCAGCATACCGGAGATATGCCGCCGTTGATGGGGAATCAGGGGTATGCGTGGCTTGCGTTTTATGATAAGCGGTTTGTCATACCGGATATTCTTGGCAGGAGTGTGGTGATTCATGCGATGGCAGATGATTTTGTAACACAGCCTGCGGGAAATTCCGGCGCGAAGATAGGCTGCGGTGTCATACGGGAGATGTAATGTGCCGGAAACGGTAGTGTTTCTCATCGGAACTTTATGGAACTTGGAGGAAAACGTATAAGGGATAAAACGTCAGGAGGCGGAAGGAATGAAGGGAAAAATAAAATCAGCTCTTATTATGGCAATGGTATTGGGGCTTACCGGATGTGCGGATGCGGCAATGCAGGTTGATGAACCGACCGTACAGGAGACTGAATCGGAACAGGTTGTGGAATCCGATGTGCCGGAGACTTCGGAAGCAGCCGGGACGCAGGAGCCGGCGTTTGACGAAGACAGCTTTATGTGGGTGTATAAGCAGGAAAAGACCGGGATTATGATCCGACTGGAGGACTGTGACTGCCTGTATGAGAGCGGACAATTCCGAATCTGGTCAAAGTATCTGGACTATTCTTCGCGGAAAGACGTTCCCTTTCGGTATTCCGGTGAGCTGCTCTATCTGCAGACGCCGGAACAGTCGATGCAGCTCTATCCGGATGAATATGTGATTGACTATGAAAGTGGGAGAATCTATATACTCTGTAACAAAGGGGACTATTTTGCCAGTATTTATTCCTATTGCGCAGCGACAAGCCCTGCCGGTGAGATCTGTGGTGTGGGTGTTCTGAAGTCCTCTCTGTTAGAGGATTGGATTGCGGAGGCACATGGCTTACCAACATACAGCTCAGATAAGCCGTGGGCGCGAAGCTCCAATCTGCGGGTAAATATGACAGAAGTGTCACATGAGCAGGGCGTAACCGTCCTGCGGGGAGAGGCATCCGGCATTTATCAGGCGACGGGTGAAACCTATTGTATTGAATGGGAGCTGGATACCACGAGCTATGAGGAAAAGCTGATGCCCGTTGCTCCAAGGATTTATGATGCGGAAAAGGACAAGGCAGTCTTTGAAGCCTGTGCGGCGGCCTATGACAGACTTGAACAGGGTGATTGGTCTCTCGTTGCGGGCCGGGAGGACAAGCCCAACGGTGACGCATGGCAGGGACGGCGCATGGATGTAAACGGTGACGGACTGCCGGATTTGATTCAGGAAGCGGACGCGAACGGACTTGGAATCTCGCCAATACTTCGCATTTATACTTATGTGGACGGAGCGGAGCAGCCAGTCCGGGAGGTGTTTTCGGACTTAAATGATTTCTCGGAATATTACTTTGTCGGTGCGGATGGGAAGTTGATTTATGATTACAGCAACCACGGAGAAATGGCATACGGCAGTTATTCTCAATATCAGTTTGATGAGAAGTGGAACCGCAAGCAGGTGGACGGGATAGAAATCTATTACTTTTATGACCATTATAAGGAGTATGAGGGTGAGCATGAGCGGTATAGCGAATACTATCCGGACACCTACGGAGCGCGTGGCAGCGGTTATTACTATTTTCGGTGCCGGCGCAGAACCATGGAGGAATTAAAAGATATCGACACAGACAACGAGGAGGATATCTATTGGGTTCGGGAGGAGATAAGCGGGCAGGAATTTGTCAGGGTGTATAAGGAGATGACAGGGTGGGATTTCTTTACCGTAAATACGGATTTCCCGAGTAAATAGCAAATGGGGTATCAGGGAAATTTTCCTATCTGGAAAATGAAAGGATACTTTTGATGCCCTGTTCAAAGTATGATTGATATGGGAGAAGAACAGGATGGAGACGGAACGGTTGATATTGAGGCAGTTTGAGAGAACGGACAAGGAGGCTTGTTTTGAGAATTTTGGTCAGGATGCGGAAATCGGCAGATATATCCCGATTTTTCCGGTTCATACCTTGCAGGAGATGGAGTCGGTGCTTCAGCCTTTTTACGACAATCAGAATATCCGGGTTATTATCGAGAAGGCGACAGGTTCTCCGATAGGATATGTTACGGCAGATATTCCATATGAGAGCCTGGGCATTGCGGAAATCGGCTATGTCTTGGGAAGTAGCTTTCAGCATAAGGGCTATGCAGGGGAGGCAGTCCGCAGGATAATTCAATATTTGTTTGCGGAGAAGGGACTCTATTTAATTGAGGCGAAGGTAAATGAGCAAAATACCGCTTCGGTCCGCTTTCTGGAACGACTGGGCTTTCAGCGGGAGGCGTCCCTGCGGGGGCGGAGAGTGGATTTTGCTTCGGGAGCGCGCAATAACCTGCTTATTTATTCTGTTTTAGCGGAAGAATATTTTTCGCAGACGCAGAAAGGCGCATGGATGTAATTCGATAGGGAAAAGGCGATTTATAAGATATATTTTAATACATTCGGACCGGCTGAAAAATGGAAAATATAGTTGACAAGTCAAGATTGATTGCGTACAATTTAATAAGATTTTTTGAAATTTAATTTTGTTCAATAAAATATGTAAAGGAGCCTACAGGGCGGCATATGAAGAACAAAGAGAGGTGGTACAGGCATGAAAACAGAGGTAAGGTATTACACAAGATCGGGGAATACAAAAAAGCTGGCGGAGGCTATTGCAAAAGCGGTAGGAGCAGAGGCAAAAACGGTTGAAGAGCCGCTCCGTGAAGACGTTGACATCCTGTTCCTTGGCAGTTCTGTCTATGCGTATGGGGTAGATGACAGCATCAAAAAGTTTATTTCCAACATTGATGTAACGGTGGGCAAAGTTGTAAACTTCAGTACAGCGGCTTTAATAAAATCTACCTATAAGCAGGTGGGAAAACTTCTTGCAGAAAAGGGAATTGTACAGGCAGAAGAAGAATTTTACTGCAAAGGGTCTTTTGGTCCCATGCATAAAGGAAAACCGGATGAAAAGGAT
>CAMWYL010000306.1 GCA_947178465.1 uncultured Lachnospiraceae bacterium
ATTTGCATAGAGACCAACAGTCCCGAAGAAACCTTTGCGTTTGGGAAAAAGCTGGGGCAGCAGGCGAAGCAGGGAGACATTTACACCCTGAGCGGAGACCTTGGTGTCGGGAAAACCGTATTGGCGCAGGGAATCGCGGAGGGACTCGGAATTCAGGAGCCTGTGAACAGCCCGACCTTTACCATCGTTCAGATTTATGAGGAAGGCAGGCTTCCGCTCTATCACTTTGACGCCTACCGCATCGGGGACGTGGAAGAGATGGATGAAATCGGCTATGAGGATTATTTTTACGGAGACGGCCTTTGCATCATTGAATGGGCGGAGCTGATCGAGGAGATCATTCCGGCGCAGGCAAGGCACATCCGCATAGAGAAAAATCTTCAAAAGGGCTGTGACTACAGGAAAATAGTGATAGAATGAGGTAAATATGAGACTTCTCGCATTAGACAGCTCGGGACTTGTCGCCTCCGTTGCGATTATTGAGGATGGGATGACAGTCGCGGAGTATACGACAAACTACAAAAAAACACATTCGCAGACGCTTCTCCCGATGCTTGATGAGATAAAGCGCATGACGGAGCTTGATTTGACAACGATAGACGCGATTGCGGTTGCTGCAGGCCCCGGCTCCTTTACCGGGCTTCGAATCGGTTCGGCAACGGCAAAGGGTCTGGGATTGGCGCTGGACATCCCGATCATCCCGGTTCCGACGGTGGATGCGCTCGCATATAATTTATATGGAAGTAATCAATTGATCTGTCCGCTGATGGATGCGCGCAGGAATCAGGTATACACAGGGCTGTACACCTTTGAAGCCGGTGCGCTGCAAATCGTGGAAAAGCAGTGTGCGATGGATATCACAGCGCTTGCGCAACGGATTAATGAGATTGGGCGTGAGGTGATTTTTCTGGGAGACGGCGTGCCTGTTTATGCCGAGACGCTTTCCGCATTGCTAAAGGTAGCGTACAGCTTCGCGCCGGCGAGCTGCAACCGGCAGCGTGCGGCCTGTGTGGGTGTTCTGGGTGCGGAGCTTCTGGCAAGAGGCGTCAGCGAGACCGCGTCGGCACATGCGCCGGAGTATTTGCGGCTCTCTCAGGCAGAGCGGGAGAAAAACATTAAAAAACTCTAAGGCAGCCAAGAACGCCGCCGCACAGCGGAATTATGGAGGTTAGCATGTCGTTACGATATCATATTCGTGAACTGCGGGCAGAGGATCTGACAGAGGTAACCGCCTTAGAGGCAGACTGCTTTTCCATGCCATGGAAATATAAGGATTTTGAAGAAATATTGACAAATAAGAACCGAATCTATCTTGCGGCAGTTTCGGACAGCCCAAATGATGCGGGGAGAACGGTTATCGGTGGCTGTGTTTTGACCGATATAACAGGTGAAGGGGATATTTCCAATGTAGCGGTTCATGTGGATTACAGAGGGCAGCATATTGCGACGGCCCTCCTGCAGGAGCTGATTCGTATCGGCAGCACAAAGCGGAGTATCCACACCTTTATTCTTGAGGTGCGCAGCAGGAATACGGCGGCAATCGGCTTATATGAGAAGCTGGGATTTTGCCCGGCAGGCGTGCGGCCGAATTTTTATGAGAAGCCAAAGGATGATGCGGTTATTATGCGGTTGACAGTCGACAATACAAAGCTGCCGCATCAGGAAAGGTACGGTGATTAAGATACTGGATATATGTTTACTCGGAACCGGCGGGATGATGCCGCTTCCGTACAGATGGCTGACCTCTCTTATGGCGAGATATAACGGGATGGGAATACTGATAGACTGCGGCGAAGGGACACAGATTGCCATGAAGGAGAAAGGCTGGAGTCCCAAGCCGATAGATATTATGTGCTTTACGCATTACCATGCAGACCACATCGGAGGGTTGCCGGGGATGCTTTTGACAATGGGAAATGCAGAGAAGACAACGCCGCTGCTGATGATCGGTCCCAAGGGACTTGCAAGAGTGGTCAACGCGTTGCGCGTCATCGCGCCGGAGCTTCCGTTTGAGATACAATATCTGGAGCTTAGTGAGACGGAACAAATCTTTGCTTTTGACGGCTTTCGTATTGAAGCTTTTCGCGTGAATCACAATGTCACCTGCTACGGTTACAGCATCGTGGTAGAGCGGAAGGGGAAGTTTCAGCTGGAGAAGGCGCTTGCGCTGGGGTTGGAGCGCCAATACTGGGGACGTCTGCAAAAGGGCGAGACCATAACGCTTCCGGAGGGGGTCTACACGCCGGAGATGGTTCTGGGAGCGCCGCGAAAGGGATTGAAGGTAACTTACTGTACCGATTCAAGACCGACCGATGGTATTGTCAAAAACGCCGCGGGTGCGGATTTGTTTATCTGCGAAGGAATGTACGGGGAGCCTGATAAGAAGGAAAAGGCGAAGGAATATAAGCACATGACCTTTTATGAGGCGGCGCAGATGGCAAAGAAAGCAGAAGTATCCAAGCTGTGGCTTACTCACTATTCGCCGTCGCTTACAAGACCTGAGGAATACAAGAAGGAAGTGCAGACAATTTTTCACAATACGTATATCGCAAAGGACGGATGGAGTGAAACGCTTCTGTTTGAGGATGAGGATTAGCAAAGGGGATGAGATTATGACGAAGTCAAATGGAGGAAAATTAAAGACAATCATCATTATTATTATTCTGGCAGCGATTATCGGAGGATATTATTTTTATCTTTCTAATAAGGAAAAAACACAGAAGGAAACAGAGGTCTCTGCGGTACAGGATATACTGCTGCGCAATCTCGAGACAAACTATCCGCCCACGCCGAAGGAGGTTGTGAAGTATTTCAGCGATGTTTCAAAATGTGTCTGCAACGAAACCTATACGGATGAAGAACTGCAGAAGCTGGCAGATAAGCTGCTTGCACTTTATGATGATGAGCTCGTTGAGAATAATCCGCGTGACCAATATATAAAGGATTTGCAAAAGGATGCCGAGGAAATGCGCAAAAACGGATATTCCATCGTGACTTATACGCCGTCTGTAAGTACGGATGTTCAGTATGACACGATTGACGGCCGTGAGTGCGCAAAACTCTATTGTACGTATTCTGTCAAAACGGGCGCGAATTACGTTTCCTCAAGACAGGTGTTTATACTGCGCAAGGAAACTTCTACCGGGCATTGGAAAATTTTAGGCTTTGAGATTGCCGACGACGAGTTAAGAGAATAGGAAAGGCGCGAAAAGCGGATAAAAGCGAATATGGAAGAAACAGCAAAACAAGATGTGCTGATTTTGGCAATCGAAAGCTCCTGTGATGAGACGGCGGCGTCTGTTGTAAAGAACGGTCGAGAGGTTTTGTCCAATATTATTTCATCACAGATAGACATTCATGCGGTTTATGGCGGCGTTGTGCCGGAGATTGCGTCAAGAAAGCATATAGAGAGAATCAATCAGGTTATTGAGGAGGCGTTGCGGGAAGCGAAGGTCACGCTTAACGATATTACCGCGATTGCAGTAACCTATGGCCCCGGGCTTGTCGGCGCGCTGCTGGTTGGTGTTTCCGCGGCCAAGGCGATAAGCTTTGCGACGGGAAAGCCGCTTGTCGGCGTTCATCACATTGAAGGGCATATCAGCGCTAATTTTATAGAAAACAAGGAGTTGGAGCCGCCCTTTGCCTGTCTTGTGGTGTCCGGCGGACATACGCATCTGGTGTCGGTAAAGGATTACGGCGTGTATGAAATATTGGGACGTACCAGAGATGATGCTGCGGGCGAGGCCTTTGATAAGGTTGCGCGCGCGCTGGGGTTGGGATACCCGGGCGGTCCCAAGATTGACAGGCTGTCAAGGGAAGGGAATCCGGAAGCTGTGCAGTTCCCGCGTGCGAAGGTCGGGGATTCGCAATATGATTTCAGCTTCAGCGGCTTGAAATCAGCGGTATTAAACTATTTGAATTCCTGCGAGATGAAGGGAATGGAAATCAACAGAGCAGATGTGGCGGCCTCCTTTCAACGCGCCGTGATTGATGTGCTTGTGGAGCATGCGCTGACGGCGGTGGACGAATATGGCTTTGACAAATTCGCAATCGCGGGTGGGGTTGCGTCCAATTCCTCGCTGCGGTCTGCGTTTGAAAGGGAATGTGCGCAAAGAAAGCTGGCGTTTTACCACCCCTCGCCCGTATTTTGCACCGATAACGCGGCAATGATAGGAGCAGCGGGATATTATGAGTATATCAGGGGAACACGCAGCGGATATGATTTGAACGCAGTTCCCAATTTGAAGCTGGGGGAACGGTAGCGATGGATAGCATAAGGACGACGGCGATTGTTCTGGCCGCAGGTCAGGGAAAACGGATGAACAGCAGCGTGCACAAGCAGTATCTTTTGATAAAGGACAAGC
>CAMWYL010000307.1 GCA_947178465.1 uncultured Lachnospiraceae bacterium
TCCTTATTCCGTCAGCCTTCTCACTCCACTGCCCGGCACCGCCTTCAATAACCATCTTTGTCTTCAGGCAGCCTCCGGTTATCTTCATATAGGTCAGTCTGGTATTCTGCTCATCACGGGCTATTTTATAGACTCTGGCGGCAAATTCCTCCGAATATTCTTTGCAAACCGCAAAATCACAAATTCCCTGTAAAAATTCCTTTACCCCCTCCTGCTTTAACGCGGAGCCAAAAAAGCACGGAAATATTCTACGCTCAGATATTCCCTCGCAAATCAGCGCTTTATCAATGGTTCCTTCTTCCAGATATCGCTCCATCAGACTCTCGTCACACATTGCAGCAGCTTCAAAAAAGGATTCCCCATATCCGTCCTCCGGGTCAAACACAATACATCTGAAATCCAATTGCTCCTGTATCTCTTTCAAAAGCCGTTCCTTATCATTTTCCGGCTGATCCATCTTGTTAATGAACAAAAAGACAGGAATATTATATCTCTTCAGCAGCCACCATAAGGTCTGTGTATGTCCCTGCACCCCGTCCGTACCGCTTACCACCAATATCGCATAATCCAACACCTGCAGTGTCCTTTCCATCTCCGCGGAAAAATCAACATGCCCCGGGGTGTCTAAAAGGAAGATTTCCTTTTCACCGATTTTTAACAAGGCCTGTTTTGAAAATATGGTGATCCCCCGCGAACGCTCCAACTCATATGTATCCAAAAAAGCGTCCTTATGATCTACCCGCCCAAGCCTTCGAATACTGCCACTCAGAAAAAGCATACTCTCTGCAAGTGTTGTTTTTCCCGAGTCCACATGTGCCAGAATACCGATTGTCAGTTTATTTGTGTGCATATTTAAACCTCTTTTTGACTTTATTGGTCATACATTTTTATCATTCATTTGTCTGTTATCAGGGAGTGTAACTTAAACTTTTCATTGACCAATATGGTTATATTGTAATTTAAGCTTTCTGCATCTGTTAATGCAGGCAATCAACTCCTGCTTTCTCGGCATCGCAAGATTGCAAGGCAGACTTCTGCCACAAAGCAGCTCAAGCCCCTCCTTCTCCATATCATTCCAAAAACGCTCCACCGCATCCGCCAGATTTGTTTTCCCATCAAAGACTTTCTCGTTCAAATACTTTACCATATACCCGAGAAGTCTGAGCTGCTCCGAATCCACAAGCTGCTCCACACATCTCATATCAATCGTATCATTGTTGATACTAATCGAATCCAATCCGTTTACCTTTATTTTGGTTCGCTCCCCACACCATCCGGAATAGGCCTTCGCCATTCTCGGTGTTTGCGGCAGCTTTGCCGCCTCAGAAAAAGCCCCATCACCTGTATGACCGATTCCAGCAAAATATTTTTCCGTTTCCTTCTTTGCGTATGCAGTGATGTCATATGCCTCATATTCCTTCATTTGAATCACCTTATCCGCTTTTTGGAAATATGCTCCGGAGCTTCCTGCAACAAGAATTGTTGATACACCGAATTGATTATACAGCTCGTCCACCCTGTCAATATATGGGATAATCGGCTCTTGCTCCCTCTTTATTACACGCTGCATAAGGTCATCTCTTATCATAAAATTTGTCGCACTGGTGTCTTCATCAATCAGCAAAACCGTACTTTTTGCTTCCATCGCCTCTATTACATTGGCAGCCTGTGATGTACTCCCGCTTGCATCTTCCGTACAAAATGCCTTCGTATCCATCCGGTTCGGCAGATTTCTGATAAACATGGATATATCCGTTTTCTCTATACTTCTTCCATCCTCTGCCCTGATTTTCATTGCAGACGCATCTGTGATCACATACTCCCTTCCGTCACCTGCAATATGATTATATACTCCCTTCTCCAAGGCCTCAAGAAGCGTAGATTTCCCATGATATCCTCCGCCGACAATCAAAGTCACCCCTTTTGCCATTCCCATTCCGTTGACCGTACCGCCATTTGGCAGACACATCTCCGTTTTCATTGACTCAGGTGTTCTAAATGCAACCGCACTCTTCAACGACTTGTCAGATACCCCCGATGCCCTTGGAAGAACAGCACCATCTGCTATAAATGCTATTAGTCCGCGCTTTTTCAATTCCTCTCGGATGAATTCCTGATCCTCGGCAAGCTCAGCGGCACCTTGAACAGCAGTCTTGTCCATATTTGCATAAATCAACTTTTTGTTGACTGTATCAGGCAAATAGTCAAACAATATCTTTATCAACTCCGTTGCGTTAATTGTTCTTCCGTTCGCGGGGAAGCCGACCTCCATCCGCATTACAATATCCCCGGTTTGCGGATTTATCTGACATGCACTTCTCTCCAATACCTCCTGGCCACACCTGCTGACACTCATCAACCCGCTTTTCCCAGAGCCCTTCGCCATAAAGGAGTACTTTGCAATCTGCCCGCCAAACTGCCTTAACAGGTAATCCTGTACCGCGATCCGCCTGCATTTCACATTGTACAATTCCGCAGGAAGCCCTGCTGCTTTTCCGCTCACGGTTATCCTTATCTTTGAAGGTGAGGCAAATGGGTCTCCCTGCACATGCTCAATATCCAACACATATTTTTCAAAGCGGTATGCCCCCTTCATATCCTTATATGCAGGGTAACCTCTGTGGTCAATCCGCTCCAGTAAGTCCTTCAATTCTTTCTTATCTTTCATTTGAAACCTCCATATTATAACCACCCGTATATCAGGCGTTCACATCAGACTGCAACATCAACATCCTAAAAATGCAGGCGTTTGCTGATACTGTTTCTAAGCCTTCTCATCATCAACATCATAACTAATATAACTGAAATAATCGCACATACGGTCAGCACAATTGCGGACCAAGACAGACTGACATTGTCAACATAATACAAATCGGTCACCATTTCAATTGTCACGCATATCCCCGCTATTGACACAAAAGAATACAGCGTTCCGACCAAAAGGGAAAACGGAAGCTTTCTGCTAAGCAGTGTAAACAATTCTGTCAGAAAAAACACAACTGTCAATATCGGAAGCGCTATCTGCACAAACCACAGGCCTGTCTCAGTCATTCTTGAAATAAGATACAAATAGCTGCCAATCGCGGCCGCATCCATCAGGAACATGGCATATATGGTTATTTTATCGGAGAAAACCGCCGCCACAAAGAATATCCATAACATCAGGCAAACGCCGATTACGGGAAGCGACCACCATAGGCTGTTATATACCAATCTGTTTAGCAGTCCACATGTGATTCCGACAGTCAATGCCAGTACCGTTACAAACACAACAGAATCCCTTTTTCCCGTTTTCTCAACCTCTCCGCGCCGTTCCGGAAAAGTTGATGTATCCTTGTAATCCAATTCCACCATATTTTGCGGATTAAAGACCTTCGTCTCACACAGCGGACATTTATTCAGTGAAACATCCAACTCCACACCACAATTCACACAATATGACATCTCATCTCTCCTTTATCTGTTACTCTCTATTCTCACATGGATACCATCCTTAATCAGCTTGCGAAAGAACAGCATTTCCACATCCGCCTCCTTGATGGAGCTTGCAAAATTCACCGTAAGCGTATCTTCAAAGCTCGCTATCGCGCAATTGGTCCTTGATGAAAACGGTTGCCCCATATAAATATCAAACCGCTCAATGAAAGGCTTCATATCCTCATTGACATGGATTTTTCCCATATTGGTAAGTCCCGCCGAAGAGTTCTTATCCTGAACCATGCTGTAATACTTCCTCACCACAATATCCTTAATAAACAAAGGAACTACCCGCAATACCGGATTTTTTCTCGTGGCATAATTCGTTGTTATGTCCCCTCGTAAAAACTTTTCATTGATGTAATACTTCATGTAATAGTGAACCTGATACACGATTTCCTCGAAGCTGTATTCCCCAAGCCTTGGATCGATGCACGGATAAACCATTGTAATAAAATTCCGAAGCGTTTTTGACGGAAAAAACTGCCGCAGGTTAACCGGCATCGCTATCTTTACGGGCCGCAGCCGATAAGGCTTATCTGTATTCTGCTTTTGCAACAGTGCATAAAGCAGAACCGCATTCAAATATTCCGTAATTGTGACCCCGTACTTTGCGGCAACCTCCTTTACCTTTTTTACAGACATGATACCATCAATAATATTGAGCGTATAAAAAGGCTCTTTCGTGCCGCACACCCTGTAAGCGCGCTCTCCCAGCCTTTTAGGACATACCTTTGCGCTCGCGTATCGGATGTAGGCATCCTCCAGCTCCTCCGGATTTGGTTTTTCTTCTACAGGCAGGACAAACCCGCCCGTTTCAATTTGTCCCCCCCGCAGCCGTAAATAAACCGCCATAAGCGTTTGCAAAACATGCATTCCACCGG
>CAMWYL010000308.1 GCA_947178465.1 uncultured Lachnospiraceae bacterium
TGTTATGTCTTTACGAGAAACCGTCTGCGTTACTGAATACGGCTCTTCAACAACCAAAACATCTTTTTTTGCATCTATATATTTGAGCAAAAACGGAACCTGCCAAAGCGATTCATCACAGCCCTCAATGCTATCGGCAATGTCGTCACAAAAATCTTCCCAAACGCCAAATCCGCCAATCCATGTTATGTTATAACTTACTTTATATAAAAATGCCTCTAAAGAAACTTCATGCAATATTCCATTGTCTTTATTGTCAAAAAAAATAACCGGTTTTTCTTTTCTATTATGCTGAATTATATCAATCAGCTTTCTTATTGAATCCTTTTTGAACAATAATGTGTCATTGCACAGTTTTCTATATATTCCGATTGCTTTTGAAATGACTTTCGGAAAATTTCTATCTCGAATATTCTCCTCATTTCTATAATATTTAATATTAGGATACTTTTTAGAATACTCCAACATAATCGTTTGAGTTTCATCAGTCGAGGCATTGTCTGAAATTACAATTTCTACGTCTTCTTCATTAAATCCTTCCGATGCGATAATTGATTCTACGCTTTTTACCAAATATTCGACTCTATTAAAAGTAGGTATACAAATGCTCAATATCGGCTGCTTTTTTACCTGTGCCATCTTTTTCTATCCTTGCAAAAAATATAATACGACAAAGGAATACCCCAAACATAACTTGAGAGCAACCCTATAAAGAACAGCATTGGCGATAAAAACTTCCCTGCGAACAAGGTTATTAGAAAAACCCAAATTGCTGATATAATGCTTGTCCACCAAAAAGGTTCTTGCTTATGACCGCGCAAATATACCGCCCATGCATTCACTACCAATTGTAAAAAATAAGAAGCAATCAGAAAAACCATTGCCTTGTAAGGTAAAAATCTTTCCAATACTTTTGCAATTAGTCTATATTTGCCAAAAATGACAACAAACAAAGCAAAGCATATACAAATAAGAATATAGGAAAATAAACTGAGCAATAATCGTTTATGGAACAGTTTGTCCAAAACATCCCAACTTTTTTGTTCAATCAACATATTAATTTTTGGCGTAATTGTATATATCCAAATATGGCTGAATGAGAACATTGCCGTAACAAGGCTCATTGTAATGCCGACTTTTCCGCCGAGCACCGGCCCATGAAAATAATGCATCAGCGGAGTATAAATCTGAAATAAAAAATATCCGCTGGCAAAACTCAATACGTACTTTTTAAAGAGCGGAAGGATTTCTTTCCGCCACGGGTAAAAAAAATCCTTTGATTCGCGCCACAGTTGTTTTATTATCTTCCCGAACGTAACAAATATGGTAACGAACATAAAGGAAGAACTGAGAATCATTGCAAAAGCCAATGCATAAATATTGCATTTACACATTAACCCAATGACAATGACAAACGTATTTATAACAGCCACAATAAACCGTGACCTTTGAATTTTATCTATCTGATTCAATCCTTCAATAAAAGACAAAACTGAATTGCTAAAGAAATTAATCAACGAGCCTAGTGAATAAATAACCCATGGTATCAAATAAACATTCAGAACCGAATCCCTATGAAAGAAAAATATCCCCACAAGAAAAATGACCGGATATGCAATCGAACACATGAGGGAAAGCCATTTGATAACGAACCTAAAAAAACTGCCTAATTTCTGTATGTATTTTTCTTCTCCTACAAGCACCCGTTTCTTTATAGAAAGAAAAGCAAACTCATGCGCAGAAAACTGGAGAATTATATTTGAAAATCCCAAATCAGCAAACGTACTCATTGCGGCAATACTCCCGAACAAATACCAATACCCCTGCTGCACGGGAGACAAATAGAGCGGTATGAGCAACAAACTTAATGGGCCTGATATGAGCCGCCATGCTAAATTGATAAATGTCGATAGAATGTCCTTGTATTTCTTTTCCATACTTTATGTTCTTTTTGCATCAGTAACTTTGAATCATCCGTCTAAAGCCATCTTCAAGTGAAACCGTTTGTTTCCACCCCAGACCGCACAGTTTTGCATTGTCGAGTTTTCCAACGCTTGATTTTGATTTCATATACAGATTGCTATCTTTTGTTTCTGAAAATTCTGCATGGAGCTGCTTTTCAGGGTATAATCCGCACAGCATTTCTGCCAATTCTTTTATAGACGTTTCTTCCGTTGACGAAACATTGTACGCTTCTTTGTTTTTCCCTTTAAATAAGACATAAAACAAAGCGTTTATCATATCAGAAACATACATAAAGCATCGCTTTGCGCTGCCGTCCGAATTAACGATAATATTTTCATTATCAATGATGTTTCTGACAAAATCTGCAAACACCCTTCCATCATCCAATGCGCAACCGGGACCATACGTATGCGCAAGCCTGAGCATATTCACATGCAAGCCGTATTGCCGTGCATAACAGACACACATTGTTTCACCCATACGCTTGCTTTCTGCATAACACGAACGGACATTTGTTATATCAACATTTCCCGTATATGTCTCGTCAATTACAGGAACGGCTCCGTCCAACACTCCGTACACTTCGCCCGAACTAAAAAACAAAAATTTTTCACAACTGTTCTTTCTGGCAAGTTCCAGCATATTCATCGTGCCGATTGTATTAGCCTTCAGCGTTCCCACCGGATCAGTTCCGTAGTATTTTGGGCTTGCCTGGCTTGCGGCATGAATCACTATATCCAACTTTCCGCAAAATTCCGTCAGTTCACTTACATCTTTCAAGAGCAGCTGAAAATCATCGCGGTTAAGAAATCTTTCAAATTTTCTTTTTGCCTTGTCATAATTCCTGACATTCGCAATTATCTTGCACTTTTTTTCTTTCAGGCATGTGTCATTCAGGGCAAGCAGGGTATACACGATGTACGCAGGGAGCATTCCGTTTGCACCTGTGACGATAACAGTCTTATTGGCAAGATATTCCCAATGCAACGGTTCAGATATGATTTCTTCTAAGTCCTTATCGATTATCGTATTGCCTGTTGTCATCATGCAGCGCTCCGTTCAAGGAGGTAAGCATATTTACAACTGTACTTTACCCCCCCCCATATACAAACTAACATCAACCGTATTCATATCATCTTTTTCTACAGAAACCATTTTCTCTATACCTTCTTTAAAGTCAATTTTCGGCTTCCACCCCGTGTCCTCTGTTAACACGGAAATATCGGCAACCAAGTACATTGGCTGAGTAGGACTATACGGATATTTCCCAAAGTCCGGATTGTATTTGGAATCCACCGTGGTTATCACTTCCTGCACGTATTCTTTAAGCGGTCTTCCAATGCCGCTTCCAAGATTATACACACGTCCGTCAACACCTTTTTTTGCTACCGCAACAAAAGCCGCCCCTGCATCATCCTCATGCAAATAGTCCCAGATCTGCTCGCAACCACTCAATCCCATTAGAAGATTATTCTTGGCGTTATAAAGCAGCTGACTTAACAGCGTCCCTTTATTATCATGCTCGCCATACACGCTCAGAATACGCACCCAATTATATTCCATACCAATTTTTTCGCATTCAATTTTGGCAAAACGTCCGGCGGCATATTTCGCAATTCCGTAAGGGATAAGCGGATTTACGGGAGTATCGTCCTTTAATATAGTATTAGGAGTGCCGTATTCGGCTTGGCTTCCGGCACCAATAAACTTTTTACAGCCAAGCCTGTTCGCCAAGGAAACCGCATCTAAAGTAAACTGAACATTCATCATCTGTTTTGCCGGATCATTTCGTCCTACTTTATCAGTAAATGTCCAACCAAAATGAATAAAAACATCGGCAGAAAGCCCGCACCCTTTCACTTCTCCCATTCCGCCTAAATCACAAGCAATGACTTTTACATATTCAGACTTCGGAACGCGACTTATATTCAAGCTATCGTTTCTTGCAAAGGCTATAACATTAATATGCTGTTTAATGCATTCCTTTATCGTTGCGACTCCAATCATTGAGGTCGCACCGGTTATTGCTATGGTCATTGTTCCAACTCCCAATTTTCTTCATAATTCTCAATTTTAAAATCAGAGGTATCACCACTTACAAGATAATATAAATAATAACCTATTCTTAAGATACTCGTTATATCACTTTTTAATTTCATATCTTCATAATGAGATTCATGGGCAAAAGAATTTCGCTTCTTTTTTATTAAATTGAATGAACAAAGAACTTCTTTATTCATTTCTTTTTCTTCAAGTTCCCATTGCATTCTAAATTGTTCAAATTCAGATACTATTTCATCATCATTAACACACCTATGCCAATTGTATTCTCTTTTAGTTGTATCAGGAACTTTAATTCTTAATAATTTATATCCCATATATTCTAATTG
>CAMWYL010000309.1 GCA_947178465.1 uncultured Lachnospiraceae bacterium
CTGCCAAAGCCCCAAAAGCCCCTCCGGAAGCATTGGCGTCCTGCCGGTCACTTCGGTATAATTCTCCACAATCTTCGCCGGATTGTCATCCACGGTGACCCAATAATCCATCTGCTTTGTCGCCTTCGCTTCCCATTCCGTGTAATTCTTGCCGAATATCACGTTCCCCACGCCCGGGTGGTTCCAGAGGAAACCGTATCCCAGATTGGACACCGCAAAGGGCACGGAGGTCTGGGAATTGCGCTGTGCAAGCTCCAATGTACAACCCTTGAGGTCGAGATAGGACTGCTGATACTGCCCCATTCCGTAGATTTTCTCCCCATCATTGCTCTCAAAACGCACCTTCAGCATATAATCGCCGCCAATGATTGCCTTGTATTCCCGTCCACGGATTTTCAGGCATCTGCTCTCCCTGCACGCGGGCTGGTCATAATCCCTGTGATATTCCTTGAGAAACTGTCTGTCATCGCGGTAAAAGGTCATAATTCCCGCAAAATCCACCTTGATGCAGAGTCGCCCGTTCGTGATGGACGCACTTTCCTTCCCATTGATTTCAATGGCTGTGTCCTCTGCCGTGTCCGGCACCGTCTCCTCCAGCGCCCAATCATTTTCCGTGAACTTCGGATATTTCGTGGCACGTACCCGCAACGCGTTTTTCCCCCACGGCGTAATCATGACCGTCTCATACTGATGCTTCCATACCAAAGCCCCGTTTTCTTTCCAAAATCTCATATTCATCCTCCTCGTCAATCCCAAAAGCGAATTGCATTTATTCATTGCCCTCCGAACTCCGCAAGAGCCGCTTCGGATTAAACTGTCTTTTTCAGTGAACTGCCGTAAGAAGCTTTCAAAATCGGGCTGAGCGGCTTATACAGCACAAAAGTCAGCAGGGAAACAGCGCTGCCCTTTATCAGGTTTAAGGGCGCTACGCAAAGGGCCACAAAGGAAAAAATTCCCGTAACATTCGGGTTGATCTCCGTTCCCATTCCGATTAGCGCCTCCATCGGCATTCCGTACATCACGGCAAACGCCGGCAGAAGATATACCGCATTAAACAGGGTGCCGAATATCGTCATTATCAACGTTCCCGTAACGCATCCCGCAATCGCCGTAAGCTTTTTCTTCTTTATATGATAAATGATGGTTGCGGGCAAAATCATGGAGCAGCCTACACAGAAGTTGGCAAGCTCGCCGACAAACGCGGTTGAGGTAGGCTTGAAAAACAGCTTGACGATAATCTTAATAAACTCTGTCAGCACGCCTGCCAACGGACCGAAGGCAAAGCCGCATAACAGCACCGGAAGCTCGCTCGCGTCAATCTTATAAAAGAACGGCGCAAACGGCATCGGAAGCTCCAACAGCATCAAAATGCCCGCCACGGCGGAGAACATGCCGATCATCGCGGTCTTTCTGGTGGTAATCGCCTTCTCCACGGTGCCGTTCTTTTTGGCAATCAGCTTTTCCGCTATCAGCGCCACTACGATTAATGCCGCTACAATACCCAGAAATTCCAATACAAAGGTTACATTTTCAACGATGTTTTTAATAAATTGATCCATTTTATAACCATACTCCTTTCTCAGTCTGCGAATTTGTACATCAGACACAAATTTGCGGGTTGAAAATTTCTGATTTTCAACCTTCCTCCATTCCGAAGCGCATGACTTCTTGGGAAATTCTTCTTGGATGTGTTTGCTGATACACCATAAACATTTCCTATTGCTTCTTACTTTTTAAAAAGCACTAAAAAATCCCCGAATCAAAAATTCGGGGACGAACGTTCACCATGCATGAAGCCATTCAAAACACGCTCTTCTCTCATCCAGACTATACTGTCGGTTATGGAATTGCACCATATCAGCCGCTCTATTCTCATAAAGCGGGTCGCGGACTGTAACCGCCGGTAGGGAATTGCACCCTGCCCCGAAGAATTTCTATTATTTATTTGTTGTTTTACCGAGTTTTACTATACCACGGAAAATACTGAAAATCAAGGATTTGGAGGCAGTTTTCTAAGGAAACGCTGATTAATACCTTGACCAACCTTCCCGATTACCATCATCAGCCAATTTTTTGGTGGTATCGGTATTAATGCCCTATAAATATGCCCCTGTATTCCCATTCCCTTATGGGAATCTCCCAAAATGGGCGCACCTATGCCATACAGAAATCCCTGCTTCGCCCCGCTCTGGCACACATGACCAGATTGGCACTGGCAAACAGGATATGGAAACGGTTCATGTTTTTGGCTATACCGCGGTATACCACTTTGGCATAACCGAACTGTTTTTTGACAATCAAAAATGGATGCTCTACTTTACAGCGTGTGGATGATTTTCGTTTCTCTATCTGTTTGTCCCATTTGATCCCTTTATAGGAATCGGGAACCTTAATGCCGGAGGGACGTTTGTTAGTACGGAATTCTATCTTTGACAAATGTTCGTCATTCCGGATTTCCTCCCGCTTGTCCGCCCCGCTGTATCCGGAGTCACCATATGCCACTTCATCATCCTTACGGATCAGTTTTGCAGTCTCATCAATATCGTGGACGTTGGCAGATGTTCCGGTGATCGTGTGGACATAACCGCTTCCCGCATCGACACCGGAGTGAACCTTCATCCCATGATACCATTGGTTGCCCTTTTTGGTCTGGTGCATTTCCGGGTCACGCCTGCCTTCTTTGTTCTTTGTAGAACTTGGGGCAGAGATGATGGTGGCATCTACAATCGTTCCGCCGTGCATCATCAGGCCGGCCTTTTCGAGCCTGGCTTTTACATCGGCAAAAATCTTTTCACCGATCCTGTTCTCCTCGATCAGGTGGCGGAAATGAAGCAGGGTTGTAGCATCCGGCACCTGCTCCGTGAAAAAGTCAAGATGCATGAAGCAGCGCATAGCATAGCTGTCGTATATGGCATCCTCGATTCCCGCATCCGAAAGATTGAACCAGTTTTGCATAAGGTACATGCGAAGCATGGCCTCAATATTTTTCGGAGGCCGTCCCCGTTTTCCTGATGGATAATATGGGCAGATGAGATTTACCCAGTAATCCCATGGAATCATTTCATCCATGGCATCAAGGAATTCCTCACGTTTGGTCTTTTTCCTGCGGTTGGAATATTCAATGTCACTAAAGGTTTGCTGTTTCATACCTATGTACCGTCCTTAGTATTTGTAATACTTACATTATACTATATATGGCGGCAGAAAGGTAGTTGAAATACTGATTTAATCAGTGTTTCCCTAAATTTATGATATTGGGGGGATTTTCCCTATATTGCACATAAGTCACATAAACTAACGGCAAAAATTTTTTCATTCTTCACTTTGAGAAACAAGTATTAATAGTTCATCAGGCAGTATTCCCTTAACCTTAGAGTGCTCATAATCTCTGATGTTTCTTGTTACAATATAGTCCATCCGATTACGGTTTGCACAACCGGCAACTACCGCATCCTCATAATCTTCTACTCCCGATGATAACGCCTCCTGACAATCACCTGAGGTTACATCCAAAATATGAAACAACTCATAAAGCTTTGACATAATATTCTTTGCCCGGTCTGTATCATGCAGATGCTTTCTTATCAGATAGTAAATATCTGTAGCTGAACTTGCTGTGATATACATATCCTCTATTTGATTGGCAGCCAACATAAATATCTGCTCTGCCGTTTCTCGAAAGGGTTCCCTGCCTGTCAAAGCATCAATTATTATATTTGTGTCCACAAGTATTTTCATTATTTAGCATTTAACCTCTCTGCTTTTGCATCTTCTAAACCAGCATCCTCAGATAATATGCCAAATAAGGACTTAGCTGTGTCCATCCTGGTTTGATTAGGGTTCGTCAGTTTTGCAACTATTTTCCCATTTTTTGTAATATAAATATCTTCATTAGCCGAAAGTAACAGGTATTTTCCTAAATTCTGTTTTAATTCTGTGGCTGTAATAGACATATCGTTCCTCCTTTCGTACTATTATTATATATTATTCGTGCGGTTATGTAAATATATTCGTGCGGTTATTGATGTTTATGAAAATGTTCAGTAGTTTCTTCATGGCATCTAAAAGGTTTCGTTCAATACGCAAAGCACGTTTTAAGTTTGTTGTAGACATATTAAGTTCTTTTGCAATTTCAGCAAGAGTAGCAAGTCCATTATGGTCTTCCTTCTTACGACCATTCCCGATTACACCATTTTTGTATCCCTTCAATTCGACATAAGCAGCCAAAGCTTTCCTATCTTTCGCAGGATCATTTTTCCTTTTACCAAAATTATTGGATATCAAAGCACGAAGTTTGGATTTTTCGTCTTGTAAATCTTCATCAATTTTAATT
>CAMWYL010000310.1 GCA_947178465.1 uncultured Lachnospiraceae bacterium
CGATATTTTTGCGAAATGTTATGATATATTTTGATGAACCGACGAAGCGGGAAGTGGTTCAGAAGGTTTATGATGCATTGGAACCGGGAGGATATTTTTTTATAGGAACGACAGAGACCATCGATAGAGGCCATACGCCGTTTCAGATTATCCAACCGTCGATATTCAGGAAATAGGAAGGAAGACATATATGCAGCCGATTAAAGTATTAGTAGTAGAGGATTCCATCGTATTCAGAGAGTTACTGGTCCAAAATCTGAGCAGGGATCCTGCGATAAAGGTTGTAGCGACCGCGAAGGATCCGTTTGAGGCAAGAGACCTCATTCTGGTACATCATCCGGATGTTATGACATTGGACGTAGAGCTTCCGAGAATGAACGGAATAGAGTTTCTGCGCAAACTGATTCCCCAATATCCGCTGCCGGTTGTGGTCATCAGCTCCTTAAGTGATAAGGTATTTGATGCGATGAACGCGGGGGCCGTGGATTTTGTGGCGAAGCCTTCGGTATCAAGCAGGACACAGCTTGAGGACTTTATACGAAACGAGCTTCTGGTTAAGATAAAGATTGCGTCTACGGCAAAGATTGGCAATATCAAGAAGACTGTTATGATGCATCAGGAGCAACAGCAGCATCTGGCGGTAAAGCGCAGCAACCTGCTTGTTGCAATTGGCGCGTCAACAGGCGGAACGGAAGCGATTTTCTCTGTGGTAAAGGATTATGGCACGGATATCCCGGGGATTGTCTGTGTACAGCATATGCCGCCGAAGTTTACGGAGATGTATGCGAAACGTTTGAACGACCAGTGCCGGATTCAGGTAAAGGAGGCAGAGACCGGAGATCGGGTAATGCCGGGACATATGCTGATTGCTCCGGGAGGCGACAGGCATATGCATCTGGTGAAGGTGAACGGCGCCTATCAGGTAGAGGTGAAGGCGGGACCCAAGGTAAACGGACATTGTCCGTCGGTTGATGTCCTGTTTGAGTCCGTTGCCAAGGTAGCGGGTTCTGACGCCGTGGGAATTATTCTGACGGGAATGGGCGGTGACGGCGCGAAGGGGTTGTTAGCCATGAGAAAGGCCGGCGCGAGAACCATTGGACAGGATGAGTCAACCTGTGTGGTTTATGGGATGCCAAAGGTTGCTTATGACTTGGGAGCGGTAGAGTATCAGGAAAAGCTGTCTGATATTGCCGGCAGGACATATTCAATATTAAGTAAAATGTAAAGGAGAAGGGATATGAAAATTCTATTGGCAGAGGACGATTTTGCGACAAGAAAATTTATGGTCAATTTCTTGTCAAAGTACGGTGAATGTGATGTTACTGTGGACGGAATGGAAGCGGTAGACGCATTTATGATGGCTTTGGAGGATGATGAGCCTTACGATTTGGTATGCCTTGACATTATGATGCCGGTTATGGACGGCTATCAGGCGCTTGTGGGTATCCGTAATCTGGAGAAGGAAAAGGATGTCCCTGAGGATAAGGCGGTAAAGGTTATTATGACAACCGCTTTGAATGAGGAGAAAAACGTGAAAATGGCCTTTGAGCTGGGATGTACCATCTATTCCGGGAAGCCCATCGATCAAGACAGGTTCGAGCAGGCCATGAAGAAGCTGGGGCTGATATAACGAAAGAACACATTATTAAAATATGCAGGAAAGGAGAAAGATATGGCTGAAGGATTTAACACGGAAGACATGTTGGATATGTACCTGTTTGAAAACGGACAGCTTTTAGAGCAGCTTCAGGAAACGGTTTTGGAGCAAAAAGATGCGGACTGCTTTGATGAAGACAGCATTAATGAGATATTCAGAACCATGCATACCATCAAGGGCTCTTCCGGTATTATGATGTTTGATAATATAACGGCTGTGTCTCATAAGCTAGAGGATGTCTTTTATTTTCTGAGAGAATCCCATCCTGATAACGTGCCGCATTTGGAACTGGTGGATCATGTGCTGGCGGTAGAGGACTTTATTTCCAACGAAATGGAGAAGATCAGGAACGGTGAAGCCGCAGATGGTGATGCGAGCAATATCATAGCGGAGATTGATAAGTTCCTGACGAAGATCAAAACCGGTGCGACGGAGGAGGGGGCAGCGCCTCCACCGGAAAATGTGCACGAGGAGCCCAAGCAGTTCTATATTGCACCTGTTGCTTCAAGCGCAAGTCGGTTTTTCAAGATTTTCATTACCTTTTTGCCGGAAACGGAAATGGCAAATGTACGCGCATACAAGATTGTGTACGCATTGAGGGAGGTTGCGGAGGATTTGCTGTATTCTCCGGAGGATATTCTTTCGGATGAGAAGATTTCAGAGGTTATCCTGCAGGAGGGCTTCCGTGTTCTCTTACAGGCGCAGAGTTCGGAGAAGGAAATCCGTGAGCTGATTGGAACAGGCTATTATATTAAGGCGGTTGACATCTTTGAGTGTAAGGCGGAGGAGTTCCTTCGGGGATTTGACTTTGGGGATACCAGCGTACAGATTGATTTGGATTCCAGTGTAGAGGAAATTGATGCACGAACACAGGCTGCGGAGAAAGGGGAGTCCGTCGACGAGAAGAAGGCGGAGAAGGCAAAGATAGCACCGGGTGATTTCGTCATCCAATCCAAAGAGCCGGGCAAGCAGAAGAAGCTGGCCAAGGATAAGCCTAAGGGTGAGAAGGCTTCGTTTATCAGCGTGAACATAAGCAAGATGGATCAGCTGATGGAGCTGATTGGCGAGCTGGTCATCTCCGAGTCCGTGGTATTGCAGAGCCCGGATTTAAGGGTGCCGGGATTGAACCTTGACAACTTTAACAAGGCGGCCGCGCAGTTATCCAAGATATCAACGGATTTGCAGGATGTTATTATGTCTATGCGAATGGTGCCGCTGACCAATACATTCCAGAAGATGAATCGTATTGTTTTTGATGTATCGAGAAAGCTTGGAAAAGATATTGAGTTTGAGATGATCGGTGAAAACACCGAAGTGGATAAGAACATTATTGAACATATTTCCGACCCGCTGATGCATATTGTAAGAAATGCGGTTGACCACGGCATTGAGACCAATGAGGAGCGCGCGGAAAGCGGGAAGCCCGATAAAGGCAAGGTTACGCTGTCCGCAAGGACAGAAGCAGGTAAGGTATGGATTAGCGTGGAGGACAACGGCAAGGGCCTTGACCGGGCGAAAATCCTTGCGAAAGCAAGGAAACAGGGACTGCTGGAGGACGGCAAGCCCGAGGATTCCTATTCGGATAAGGAAGTATATCAGTTTATTACGTTGCCCGGATTTTCCACAAACGAGCAGGTTACGGAGTATTCGGGGCGAGGCGTCGGTATGGACGTTGTTGTCCAGAACCTTCAGGCTGTCGGCGGCGCGCTGGAGATTGAGAGCAAGCTGGGCTTTGGAAGTACCATGAGCCTGAAAATCCCGTTGACACTCGCGATTATTGACGGTATCGTTATGGAGATAGGCACATCTTCCTTTGTTATGGAGACGGGTGTGATCAAGCAGTTTATCCGTGTAAGGGAAGATATGATGATTCACGAGCCGAACGGTGATGAATATATTATGATTCGCGGAGAATGCTTCCCGGTAATTCGATTAGGGAAATGGTACGGCTTGGCGGAATATCAGGAATCTGTGGAAGATGGGGTAATGTTAATCCTTGAGGTAGATGATAAAAAAATCTGTCTTTTCGTTGACAGGCTGATTGGGGAACAGGAAATCGTGGTAAAACCGATACCTTCTTATATTAAGAAAGTGAAGGGATTATCCGGATGTACCCAGCTTGGTGACGGAAGTATTGCATTGATATTAGATGCCGGCGGATTAATAGAATAAATTTTATAGAAAGGAAAGAGGGATAGTATATGGAGGGTACGAGCGAATTGATGAGACATGCAGATGGAAGCCGTTCCGACTCAAGAGAGCAGGACTCGCAATACGGGAAGTATATGACCTTTAAATCCGGAAACGAGTACTTTGGACTGGAAATTCAATATGTGAATGAAATTATCCAGATTCAGGCCATTACGGCGATTCCTGAGACGGAGGATTATATTAAGGGTCTTATCAATTTAAGAGGAAAGGTCATTCCCGTCGTTGACGTTCGGCTGCGATTTAAACAGGAGCCATTTGAATATAATGACAGAACCTGTATTATCGTTATCAATGTGAAGTCAATGATAGTGGGCCTGATCGTTGAGAAGATTGCGGAGGTTGTGGAGATTAAAGAAGACAATATCCTGCCCCCCCCGCCCATTGTTCGGGCGGAATAGGTTGCCCATAAAAAAATTGTTTTTGGTTTTGGCAAGGTTGGTGTTTCCGTAAAGCGGCG
>CAMWYL010000311.1 GCA_947178465.1 uncultured Lachnospiraceae bacterium
TATAAAAAATATTACATAGGCATGCCGTATAACCTCAAGAACCGGCGAACCGCCGGCCGGCTTCCTGACAAACTTTTCGATCATCAGAAGCGCCGCAAACAACAATCCCCAGAGAATGAAATTCCACTCTGCGCCATGCCACAGCCCCGTAAAGCCCCACACGACAAGGATATTGAATATCCACCGCAGTCTCCCCACACGGCTGCCGCCCAGCGGGATATAGAGATAATCCCGAAACCACGCGCCGAGCGTGATATGCCACCTGCGCCAGAATTCACTGATGCTTCCCGAAATAAACGGATAGCGGAAGTTTTCAGGGAAGTGGAACCCCAGCATCCTTCCCAATCCGATTGCCATATCGGAATACCCCGAGAAATCAAAATATATCTGCAGGGATACGGCTATTGCATAGCACCACGACAATGCAATCCCCCTGTCCGGAAGGGCGGAAGCCTCCGCAACAAATTCCCCTAAGACATTTGCTATCAGCACCTTTTTGCCAAGTCCTGCGCAAAAACGGACAATACCATACTCGAAATTGACATGCATGTCACTATTCTTTTCTTTTCTTATTAATGCACTCTGTACATCACTGTAGCGGACGATCGGACCGGCCACAAGCTGCGGGAACAGCGTGACATACGTTGCCAGCATCAGCAGGTTTTTCTGACGCGCCACCCGCCCCGTCCACACATCGATACTATAGCTTACCAACTGAAAGGTATAGAAAGAAATCCCTATCGGAAAGACATCCGAGAATTTAAAGAAAAACAGGGTACCAAACGGCACGATTATCGACAACGCATAGCAAAACCGGTTGTGAAACGCAGTCAACACATACACCAGCAAAATCTCCGCCAGCATAAGAAACACAAATACAGGCTCACCCCATGCATAAAACAGCAGAGACGCTATCAATAAAACAACATTCCTGCCCTTTACCGGCACAAACGCATATAGGAACAATACCAAGGGCAGGAAAATATACAAAAAGGTTATACTGGAAAAAAGCATGACAGCCCCCCTGTTTAAATCGGGTTATTCTTCTCAGCAGTGTTCGAAACAGCCATATTTCTGCTCTCAGCAGCCGTCTTTGCCGCTGCAAATACCGCATCGGCCGTCTCCGGAGCACCCATAACAAAGAATACATCGCTGCCAAAGTTTGCCGCAATCTGCTTCTCTGCCGTCACGCAAATCCATTTTGCAGGATTGACGGAATCCATGAGCTGCTGCATAACCTCCTTTGCGTCAGCATCATCCTTTGTTTTAATGTACACAGCGCTGTATGGAGTCGATCCCATCATGGATTCTGACAGATAAATGCTGTCTATATCGCTTACCTCCGCAAGCCCTGTATGATAACTGATCAAATCGTCATCATCCATACTCAGCTCTGTCAAAGCAATCCCAAAGGGGAGCAGTTCCTCATCCACTCCCCCGTAAATTTCCTCAAACAGCGCCGATACATCCTCCTCACCGTCAAGATGCACCATCCCCGCAGGATCCTTGCCGTCCTCCGTGACCGTCTCATCCGAGCTCCTGTTGCTGTTGCCACAGCCTGTCAGCATAGCCGCAGAAAGCATCCCTGTCAAAAAAATCAAAGCCATTCTCTTTTTCATATGATTTTCATTCTCCTTTAATGTTTTATTCCTTACTTTTTCATTCCTTAGTTTTCCATAACCGGAAGAAAATATACAGTCTGAAGACTATCTTTTTCTTCTGTCGAGCTTATTGGAAATATACATTCCCACCGTCTGGAAGATCTGCACCAGCACAATCAGTAAAATCACCGTAACAATCATAATATCCGCCTGATACCGGTGATAGCCGTAACGGATGGCAATATCGCCCAGTCCGCCGCCGCCAACGGTTCCCGCCATCGCCGAATATCCCAGAATGGTCCCGATGGCGATTGTCGCACCCACCAGAATAGACGTGCGGGCCTCCACCAGAAGCACGCGGAAAATAATCGTAAACGGTCCCGCTCCCATGGACTGCGCCGCCTCGATTACACCGCCGTCCACCTCTTTCAGGGAGGACTCAATCATGCGCCCGATAAAAGGAGTTGCCGCAACCACCAGAGGTACGATTGTCGCGGTAGACCCATAGCTTTTTCCCACGATTGCCCTTGTAAACGGTATCAGTACAATCAAAAGTATCAAAAACGGAATACTGCGGATAATATTGGAAATAAAATCCAGCACCTTGTAAACCACCGCATTCGGCTTAATTCCGGTCTTGTCGGTTACGGCAAGCGCCACGCCCAACGGCAGGCCGAAAAGATACCCCAGAAGAGTGGAGGCAAGCGTCATATAAAGCGTCTCACCGATTCCTCTTATAATCATTTCAATCACTGCCTTATCCCACATATCCCGTAACCTCCTCTACCGCCAGATTTCTTTCCTTGAGATATTTTATCATTCCACGCGCGATCTCCCTGTCCTCGGGAAGCCCCAAAATCATCTCCCCACGCGCAATTCCGCTGACATTCTTGGTGTCCGCCTTCAATATATTGACCGGCGAACCAAACCGCAGTACCATATTCGCAATCACCGGCTCATAGGAGGAGTTCTCCGAGAACACGATGCGGACACAGTTTCGGGTCTCCAGCGTCTCTACCAGATCCGGATTCTCGTTATTGGTTCTGAGCACCAGCTCCTTCGCCTCCTGCGACTGCGGATGGCTGAACACATCAAGCACGCTGCCGTGCTCCACAAGCCGCCCGTCTCCGATAATTCCCACACGGTTACAGATTTCACGCACCACCGCCATCTCGTGCGTAATAATCACAATGGTAATCCCATACTTCTCGTTAATTTCCTTGAGCAGCGCCAGAATCGCCTTTGTCGTCTGCGGATCAAGCGCACTTGTCGCCTCGTCACAGAGCAAAATTTTAGGATTCGTCGCAAGCGCCCGCGCTATGGCGACACGCTGCTTCTGTCCGCCGGACAACTGTATCGGATATGCGGATGCCTTATCGGTAAGTCCGACGATTTCCAGCAGTTCCTCCGCCCGCTTGCGTGCTGCTGCCTTGGACGTGCCTGCTATCCTGAGTGGGAAGCAGATATTGTCCGTAACGTTCTTCTGCATCAGAAGGTTAAAATGCTGAAAGATCATGCCGATGTTTCTTCGCTCCGCACGCAGCTGTTTTTCCCCGAGAAGGGATAAATCCTTCCCGTCAACCAATACCGCCCCCGACGTCGGCCGCTCAAGGAAATTCAGGCATCGGACAAGTGTGCTTTTTCCCGCACCGCTCATCCCTATAATTCCAAAGATATCACCTTTTTCTATTGTGAGCGACACATCACGAAGGGCGTGCACCTCCCCGTCCTTGGTTGTGTATGTTTTTGAAACATTATTTAATGTTATCATTTCGGCTTCCTTTCAACATATGTATATTTTCGGCAGTTCTGCGCAATCTATCCCTGTAACAAATATATCATCCATATAGGAGAATCGGAGGAATCATATGACACAGTTATCAGAAAAAGAACTATCCTCACTTCACAGCCTTTTGTCCGAGGAGCAATTGATGATCAAAAAATTCAAAATGCTTGCCGACCACACTTCCGACAATGAAATCAAAAGCAAATTTGAAGAAATCTCAAACAAGCACCAGGGACATTTCAACGCGCTCTATGCGCAGCTTAAATAACAGGAGGACTATGATTATGATATCAGGAGCAACATGCTATTCGGATAAGGAAATCCTTTCTGATGCACTCAACACCGAGAAGGCTGCTACAGCCAACTACAATTCCTTTTCCAACGAATGTGTCCACGAAAACGTAAGACACACCATGCTTCAATGTCTTGAGCAGGAGCATGACATCCAGCAGGATTTGTTTGAAATCATGCATGCGCGGGGCTACTATCCCACGCCTGCCGCAGAGGAAAAGAAAATCAGGGACACCATCCAGACCTTCTCCTCTACCGCTACCTGCGGCTGTAAGTAAACGCAGACTCGGCAGCTTGCCTTTTTCCGTAACCCAATAACGGATTTCAATAAATACAGGCCAAAACCGGCCTGTATTTATTCTTTTCATTGATGTTGCTGCCAATCGCCCCAAGCTCTATTTTTCATTCCCGAAATACGCGACTACCAACACGCCCGCGCCTGTATGCGCGCCAACCGTCGGGCTGACCGAAAGAGTCATAATGTGTGCATCAGGATATTTCTCTTTTACCATTGACCGAACAATGTCAATCTCTTCCCGCGCATCAGAATGGGAAAGGAAAATACAATCCTTATCACAGCCCGCAGAATTTTACTAAATTGCATCAACAATCGTTTTAATAGCCTTTTTTCTGCCGCGCAC
>CAMWYL010000312.1 GCA_947178465.1 uncultured Lachnospiraceae bacterium
CCGGTGTCCGGCAGCGTCATTAAGGCCAAGGATCAGATTATCGTGGAGAAGCCGGAGCAGCTTAACTTCTTTGACGAGAAGCTTCTGACGCGGGAAGCCAGGCAGGAGTATCGTATTATCGGACAGGTTTTCGACACCTATTGGATTATCGAGTACCGTGACAAGATGCTGATGATAGACCAACATGCGGCGCACGAGAAGGTAAAATATGAGCAGATCCTCAAGAAAGTTGAGGCCAATGAAATCTATACGCAGACCCTCACGCCGCCGGTTGTGATAAGCGTTACGCCGAAAGAGGCGGATTTGATACAGGGTTATAGCAAATACTTTGAGGAGTTGGGCTTTGTGATAGAGGACTTTGGCATGAATGCATATGCCATTCGCGGGATACCGCTTGACTTGTTCAGTTATCCCGTCAAGGAGTTGTTTGAGGAAATATTGACACAGATGGCAGAGACTCCGGTCAAGGGCGTTCCTGCGATTATTCGGGAGAAGATTGCCTCCATGGCTTGTAAAGCGGCAGTCAAGGGTAACCATGCGCTCAGCCGCGAGGAGGCCGATACCCTGATAGAACAGCTCTTATCCCTTGACAATCCCTATAATTGTCCGCACGGGAGACCGACGATTATCGCAATGTCCAAATATGAGATTGAGAAAAAGTTTAAACGTATCGTTTAAACGCCATAGAGACGGGAGGCGTTATGCAGCAGCCATTGATTATACTGACGGGACCTACAGCGACAGGGAAGACCAAGCTTTCCATAGCGCTTGCAAAGGCGATAAACGGTGAAATCATTTCCGCGGATTCCATGCAGGTTTACAAATATATGGATATCGGTTCCGCCAAGGTGCGTCCGGAGGAGATGGATGGCATCCGCCATTATCTGACAGATGTTCTGGAGCCGACGCAGGACTTTAATATTGTTTTGTTTCAGCAGTATGCCAAGGCCGCAATCACAGAGATTTATGACAGGGGTAAAATTCCTATTCTCGTGGGTGGTACGGGCTTCTATATTCAGTCCGTGCTGTATGACATTGATTTTAGCGAGAGCGAGGAGGACACGGCGCTGCGCAGGGAACTGGAAGCGCTTGCCCGTGAGCACGGGGCGGAATATCTCCATACGATGCTTGCGGAATGTGATCCGAAGTCCGCTGCTGCCATTCATGCAAACAATATCAAGCGGGTGATTCGTGCGATTGAATTCTACCGCCAGACAGGGGAGCGGATATCGGAGCACAACGAGACGGAGCGTGAGAAGCCCCCGGCTTATAATGCATGTTATTTTGTCCTTTCTGATGTGCGCGCGCGTATCTACGAGAATATTGACAAGCGTGTTGACGGTATGATAGAGGAAGGTCTTGTCAATGAGGTAAAAATGCTGATGGAGATGGGCTGTCGGCGCGAGTCCACCGCAATGCAGGGACTCGGCTATAAGGAAATCATGGATTATCTGTCCGGTGATATTTCACTGGAGGAGGCGGTTTACCGGATAAAGCGCGATACCCGGCACTTTGCCAAGAGACAGCTCACGTGGTTTCGCAGAGAGCGGGATGTGGTATGGCTGGAAAAGGATAAATTTGCATATGATGACGAAAAAATGTTAAACTATATGATAACGCTTCTGGACAGCAGGGCTATCCGAAGCAATATGGGATCCGATAATGCGGAATGCAATGAAACAGAATACGGTTGAGAAAGGTTCGTTTTACAGATGAATAAAGCTATGACAAATGGTACGAATGATATGATGGAAGCTGTGTATGCGCAGCTTGGCATTTCAAAAAAGGTCTATCAATTCAGCAAGGAGATTTTAGACGGGTTGGAGCCGCGCTTTGCACAGATTGATAAAATCGCCGAGTATAATCAGCTCAAAGTGCTCAAGGCGATGCAGGAGAATAAGGTCAGCGAGGCGTGCCTTCTGGGTACTACAGGCTATGGCTACAACGATTTAGGCCGGGAGACGCTGGAGGCGGTGTATGCATCCGTTTTCCACACGGAGGATGCGCTGGTACGCCCACAGATTACCTGCGGTACACACGCGCTTGCCCTTGCGCTGATGAGCAATCTCAGGCCGGGGGACGAGTTGCTTTCGCCCGTCGGGAAGCCCTATGACACGTTGGAAGAGGTTATCGGTATCCGGCCGTCGAAGGGTTCCCTTGCGGAGTATGGCGTTACCTACAGACAGGTGGACCTGCTTGCGGATGGCAGCTTTGACTATGAGGCGATTAAGGTGGCGGTCAACGAAAAGACGCGCCTTGTTACCATTCAGCGCTCCAAGGGTTACCAGACACGCCCGACCTTATCCGTTTCGCGGATTGGAGAGCTGATTTCTTTCATAAAAAAGATAAAACCGGACATTATTTGTATGGTCGATAACTGCTACGGCGAATTTGTCGAGCAGATGGAGCCCTCAGATGTCGGGGCAGACATGGTGGTCGGTTCCCTGATTAAAAACCCCGGAGGCGGGCTGGCCCCGATTGGCGGCTATATCGCGGGCAAAAAGGAATGTGTCGAAAATGCCGCATATCGGCTGACCTCCCCGGGGCTTGGCAAGGAGGTGGGTGCCTCGCTTGGCACGCTCAAGGACTTTTACCAGGGGATGTTTCTCTCACCGACGGTTACGGCAGGTGCACTAAAGGGGGCCAGCTTTGCGGCAAATGTGTATGAGAAGCTGGGCTTTCGGGTAGTTCCAAATGGAAGCGAATCACGCCACGATATTATTCAGGCAGTAGAGTTCGGGACTCCGGAGGGGGTTATTGCCTTCTGTAAGGGCATTCAGGCGGCGGCGCCTGTTGACAGCTTTGTGACACCGGAGCCGTGGGACATGCCCGGATACGACAGTCAGGTCATTATGGCTGCGGGTGCGTTTGTCTCCGGTTCTTCCATAGAGCTTAGTGCGGATGGACCGATTAAGCCACCCTATGCCGTGTATTTCCAAGGCGGACTGACCTTTGAGCATGCCCGTTTTGGAATTATGAAAACCCTGCAAAATGTGGCAGATGCGGGGCTTGTCGTTTTATAGCAAAGAAAAGTGTCGAAAAAAAACTAATCTTTTTGGTGTACAGACTCTTTTTCATGTGGTAATATTACTATTGGACTATACTCAGAAAATCCTACAACATAATAGTATATGAGTCTTTTTAAGGAAATATATCCAAAGGACGAACTGCCCTATGACAAATTTTTGAGGCTTGGCGCGGAGAGTCTTTCCGATGCGGAGCTTCTTGCGATTATGTTAAGGACAGGAACAAAGGACAAAACGCCCATAGAGCTTGGACGGGATATTCTGAATTTAGCTGGTGAGAAGTGGGGACTGCTTGGACTGCATCATTTTTCCGTGAAGGATTTGATGCAGATACCGGGTATCGGGGAGGTCAAGGCGGTACAGCTTTTATGTATCGGCGAGATCGCAAGACGCACCTCTGTCATGCAGGCAAAGTCGGATTTGACGTTTGACCGTCCCGAAACGGTCGCGGCCTTTTATATGGAACGGATGCGCCACCACGAGACGGAGCAGCTTCTTCTCGTGCTTCTGGATGTGAAGAAGCGGGTGCTGAGCGAGAACGTCATTTCAGTAGGGACATTGAATGCCACACTGGTATCGCCGAGAGAGATTTTTATTCACGCGATACGGGAGGAAGCCGCCTATATTGTTATACTGCACAATCATCCGAGCGGAGACCCGAGCCCGAGCAGACAGGATGTTTTGATTACCCAAAAGCTAAAGGAAGTATCCGATTTAATCGAAATCCCTCTGCTGGACCACATTATAATAGGGGATAACCGGTACACAAGCTTTCATCAGAAAGGGCTTTTATGAGAAACAGAAAGGAGTTGTTATGTTGGCTAACAACGCATTTGGTATTGATTTAGGTACCAGGACTATTAAAATCTATAACGCGCACAGTGACAGTGTTGTGGTTGAAAAGAACATGATTGCCATTGAGGACAAGAAGAACTTATTCGCATACGGAGATTCGGCATTTGAGATGTTTGAGAAAGCCCCCTCCAATATTGAGATTTCCTATCCGCTTTGCAACGGTGTTATCGCGGATATTAAGAATATGCAGATGCTTTTGCGGAATTTCATACTTGACTGCAATAAGGGCGTGATAAAGCCCGCTGAATTCTATATTGCGGTTCCGTCTGACGTGACCGCGGTGGAAAAAAGAGCGTTTTCAGACCTTGTCAAGGATGCGAATGTCAAGGCGAAGAAGATTATGCGCGTGGAGAAGGCTGTTGCGGACGGCTTGGGACTTGACATCGACGTCAAGAATGCACAGTGTATTCTTGTGGTAAACGTAGGCT
>CAMWYL010000313.1 GCA_947178465.1 uncultured Lachnospiraceae bacterium
AGAGCATCTGCCTTACAAGCAGAGGGTCATAGGTTCGAGCCCTATAGGTCCCATTAAAAGAGGAATGATGTTTTTAGGATATCATTCCTCTTTTAACGTATAGATGGAGACTATTAAAAGGCAAACATCAGAAACATGACAAGCCATGCTTTTCGAATGTCCTTGTTGATTACCAGATAAGCGGAACCCATCATAAAGCCCCACAGAATTCCACTAAGACCGGCTGCCAGGCTTCCTTTGGTGAAGGCATGGGCAAGGCCCCATGTGAGTCCGCAGATAATTCCGCCATAGGGAATTTTTCCATGCAGATGTGTAGGAAAGAGACCATCCAGCCATAGTTCGCAGGCCTTTTGACCAAAAATAATAATCAGCATAAATAAGACCGTTTCAAAGGCATAGTAGAGATATTGGAACGAAAACAGCAGTAAGCCCTTATGCTGAAATTCTCTGACGACTTTCAGGCCTTTCCAATCGTAGCTGTTCATTGCAATCGCAATGATGACAAATAGCAGTGCAAGAGCCCATTGATATCTTTTCAATTGTTTGCCTGTTGAGAACAAGTCAAGGTTGTATTTGTTTTTAGATATGCAAATTAGCCAATATCCCCAGATACCCCATGTGATACAGGTCAGGATCCAATGGAATATGGTTTGTACAGTCGTCCATTCTTGCATGGATGTTCCATATAAGTGTGGTTCAAGAAGAAATGCGTATAGAACCTCCATTCCCAGACCGCCGAATGCAGTCAGTGCCATGGAAAGATAATCTATCCCCCTTACATTTCTTTTTCCTTCGGTATTAAGACTGTTCTTTCTGTTTGTTTTCATGTGCTGTCTCCTCCTTCATTTGCATTAATAATTGATTAGCCCTTTTTATTTCGATGAATAAGGTGGCATAATATATGAGAGCCATAATGACATAAGGGATTGTAAAGGACCAAAACATATCCTTATAGGCATCGGGGTGCAGCTCGGTCATTCGTCCTGATACCCATGTCATTAGCATTACGGCGGCAATCAGAATGACATATTGGATGAGTGCGACCAAGAGAAGAGGCAGGTGTGACAGGCGATAGTGCTGCGACAAAACAAAGGTGGCAAGGAAGGAAAGAAACAGCATTATCAACAGATTTTCCTGATAAACGCCGAAATTTCTCTGAAAAACCGCCTCCAATATAATTTTGGTCAAAGACAAAATGGTGTATATGACACATACGATAGGAATAAAATCTTTTCGGCTAATGATTTTCATCTCGCTTCCTCCCTCCGTTTTTCAAACATTCCATAAAGCTTTTTTTGTATGCCCTGTTTAAAATTAATTCCTCACCATTTTCCAATATCAGATGCATTCTCATATTCAAATCGGGTTTTATTTTGTCGATTTTGTGTAGGTTTACCACGAGTGACTTTCCAATTTGTATAAAACGATTGGACTGAAATTTCTCCAGGAACACCTTCAGCGAGCATGTGGTCTGAAAGACCTCATTGTCCAGGTAGGCAAAGCAATGTCTGTCAACAACCTCTAAATAAAAGATATCCTTCACCAAAATGCGCTTGGTGATTTGCTCTTTTTTGCCAATGATGATTTGTTCTGAATCCAGAAATGCCATAAGGCTTTGAATTTCCGAATCCTGTTCTCGAAACCAGACATCGACCCTGTTGTTTTGAAGCGTAGGGTCCTCATAATAATTGATTTCCATGATAATCCTCCATAGTCAGAGCGCTAAATTGTAAATAAGAGTACCGCTTTCTTTCTGCATAATAAGTATACCGGTGTTTTCTTTTTATGCAATAAAGAACCGGTTATCCTGCGTTTTAGAATGTTTAATATGCACTTGTTAATAGAAAAGTGATATATTATACTTATTTGGGAGAAAGTTTGAAAGAAGGTGACTTTCAAACGATTGATATATGTGCCGATACACGCAAGGGGGTATAAGAATGAAAATCGGAACATGCATTAGAGGAAATCATATTTTTGAGGATTTGGAAAATGCGATAAAATTGGGTTTTGATACAGTAGAATTATATTTTAACGATACATTGGGGAACGTGAATTTGGGTGAATTGTCTGAAAAAATGAGAGACATGACAGAGGCATCCGGAGTTACCGTTTCGGGAATTGGTTTGTATTGCAATCCATTGATAAACGAGAAGGCACGGGAGGAATTGCGATACTGCATAGAAAATGCCCGGCTGTTTGGTACAAATTTTATTGGAACATTTGCCGGGGCGGTTTCAGGGAAAAGTGTAGAAGATTCCATGCCTGAATTTAAAAAGGTTTTTTCAGAGCTGGTTAAGATTGCAGAAGACAGCAATGTCAGAATTGGAATAGAAAATGCCCATATGTATGGACATTGGTATAGCACTACCTGTAATATCGGTTTTTGTCCAAGGGCATGGGAAATGATGTTTAATGAGGTGAATAGTGACAGATTAGGCTTGGAATGGGAGCCTTCGCATCAGATTCAGCAGTTGATACCTCCCATTGAGCAGCTAAAAATCTGGCTTCCGAAAATATATCATGTGCACGGAAAGGATGCCAAGATAGATAAAAAGCATATCAGGGAGTATGGAATCTGGTTTGGTGAAAGTTATTGCGCCCATTGCTTTCCGGGAAGAGGAGACACAGATTGGAGAGAGATTATTGATATTTTGCGGAAAGGAAAATATCAGGGGGACATTACCATAGAGGGGTATCACGATTCTGCATATTGCGGGGACCGGGAGCAGGAGGGACAGCGACTGGCGCTAGAGTATCTGCGGGGATGCGCAGGCGAAGCAATTTAGGGAAGCTCAGATTGGATGGAGCGGTTGCAGTTTTATTGAAATGCATGGAAAGATATGCTATACTAATGTGAAAAAGCGATAAGAATAGGAGATAATACCGCATGAATAACGAATATGCAATTGAGACAAAATGTATACAATCCGGTTGGAAGCCGGGCAACGGAGAGCCGCGTGTTCTTCCGATTTATCAGTCCACGACATATAAATATGAGACCTCGGATGAGATGGGAAAATTGTTTGATTTGGAGGCAGAAGGATATTTTTACACCAGACTGCAGAACCCCACAAATGATGCGGTTGCGCAGAAGATTTGTGAACTGGAGGGCGGTGTTGCGGCGATGCTTACCGCATCAGGACAGGCGGCCAATTATTATGCGGTATTTAATATCTGCGAGGCGGGAAATCATGTGATTTTGTCCTCCACGGTTTACGGTGGCACCTTTAATCTGCTCACTGTCACGATGAAGAAGATGGGGATTGCATGTACGATTGTTGATCCGGATTCGGATGAAGCAACCTTAAATGCGGCTTTTCAGGAGAATACAAAGTGTGTTGTTGCCGAGTCTATCGCCAATCCGGCGCTCGTGGTGCTTGATTTTGAGAAGTTTGCAAAGGTGGCGCATGCGCATGGGGTTCCCCTGATTGTGGACAATACCTTTGCGACGCCGATTAATTGCAGACCCTTTGAATATGGCGTGGATATTATTACGCATTCCACGACAAAATATATGGACGGTCATGCGATGAGCGTAGGCGGCGCAATCGTCGATTCCGGAAATTTCGATTGGGATAAGTATGGCGATAAATTCCACGGGCTGACAACACCGGACGAGTCCTATCATGGTGTGACGTACACAGAGCGTTTTGGCAAAAAAGCATATATTACCAAGGCAACGGTACAGCTTATGCGGGATTTGGGGTCTATTCAGTCCCCGATGAACGCATTCCTGTTAAATATCGGTTTGGAGACGCTTCATCTGCGTGTGCCGCGGCATTGCGAGAATGCATTGAAGGTTGCGACGTGGCTTGAGAACAATGATAAGGTTGCGTGGGTAAATTATCCGGGGCTGAAGAGCAGTAAATATTATGACTTGGCGCAGAAGTATATGCCGAACGGTACCTGTGGCGTGATTTCCTTTGGTTTGAAGGGTGGCAGGGCGGTCAGCGTATACGTTATGGGCAAACTGAATCGTGCGGCAAAACAGTCACAATTAGCGGACGCCAGGGCCTGTGTAATCCATCCGGCCAGCCATACCCATCGGCAGATGACGGATGAGCAGCTTCGGGAGGCGGGCGTACAGCCTGATTTAATCCGTTTTTCGGTGGGAATTGAGAATGCGGAGGATATCATTGCGGATATTGAACAGGCGCTTGAAAGGATTTAGTCCGACGGCGGAGAGATGTGATGAAGGATAAAATGTGGATAACACTGTTGTTGTTTGCGATGATATGCTGTTTTGCGATGGCAGTACGCGTTTATTATATTAATGACGGGTCTGCGGAAAT
>CAMWYL010000314.1 GCA_947178465.1 uncultured Lachnospiraceae bacterium
CATTTCCTAAGGCTCTGTCACCATTTTCGAATAGTTCGTCATATGCCTCAAACAATCAACGATTTGAAACTCCTGATCTCCAAGCTGACGCAGCGGGACATCCGTGGACCATGTTGTCGTTTCCCGTTTCACCTGTCCCGATATAATAAACATTGGAACAGAATCCTGCCATCCGCCTACAACGCCCGTAATCGCATTGGTTCCTCCCGGTCCTGTAGTCACACAAACCGCAGCAATTTTCCCCGTATATCTCGCATATCCTTCTGCCGCCATGGCACAGGCCTGTTCATGGTGATTGTAAATGCAGGTCAGTCCCTCCTTATGCCCGAAAGCGTCATTCAAATGCATTGCGCCGCCGCCCGTAACAGTAAACATGTGCTCAACTCCCATTTTTACCAGAAAGTCTGCGATATACTGCGCAACCTTAATCTTCATGCATTTCCTCCATTCGTTATCAAATAAACAGCTTCAAAATATCAGACGGCACATCCGCACAGCCTGCCGCCGGATACATGTAAACATCCTCCTTTGTCCGAAAACCAAATCCGTAGGTTACACCTATAAAATCCAGCCCTAAAGCTTGCGCGCCTTTTGCGTCATGCAGACTGTCACCGATCATAACCGCATCGTCCGGCCCCGGAAGCTGAAGCTTTTCCAGACAAAGCCTTATAATATCCGATTTCTTCAGCTTGTTTTCGTAATCAGCGCCATACATTATATCACTATATTCATCAAAATGAAAATGCTTTAAAATTGTTTCCGCATAATCCTGCCTTTTATAGGTGGCCACTGCGATTTTAACACCCTTTTTCTTCAATGCTTCCATTACATCATAAATTCCGGTATAAGGTATCGCTTTTAACAATTCATAGTCCTTATAACGATTCCTGAATATTCCCGCAAGCTCTTGCGCTTTCTCCGCCGAAACACCGTACACCTTACAAAAAGAGTCCTGTATCGGCGGTCCGATAAATGACAGAAGTGATTGACTGTCTGTCTCATTGAGTCCTGCTTCCCGAATCGTATACCGGACGGCCGCCAATACGCCTTCCGTCGTATCCAACAATGTCCCATCCACATCAAATATTGCTGCTTTGTACTTTTTCATCTTACTCCCAATTCTGCGCATGTTCTTCTCAAACTACTTTTCCCATTCCACTTTCTGATACAGTGACTCCGTCAAATAGAAAAACGGATAATTCAGGGTAAGCCGCTCTATACTCTCAACCACATCCCTGTTAATATCCCGCGCCTTCTCCCTGCTGAACGAATGCTCCATATTCGGGTTCACGTAATTTGCGCTTTCAGACTCTGTGTACCCGTCAAATCCCGCTAACGCCAGATTTTCAATCTCCATCTCCTTCAAGAGCCTCATAAACATAATCATGGGATTGTCCACAATCAACGCTTCTTCATCCAACAGGTCACTGTAATTTAAGCTGTATGGGAACAGTTTCCCTGCGCTCGTTACATTTGAAGTTGCAATCAAGACCGGCCGTTCCTTCAACGCGTTCAGCTTAGAGGACAGCTGCACATACCGTTTTGCGTTGCTGATAAACAGGCAGTCAATATGCCCCTCCGCCGGAATATAATTCACGGCGACACTGACAACCTGATTTTGCTTCTGATATTCCTGTATATTCATTATGTTTCGTTCCACACTCTTTCCCGGACCTATGAGCAGTACCTTTTTATCCCGAAACAGCTTGAGCAGCTTTCTTCGGTCCTCCCTATCGTCACACTCCCGTTTTTGAAACAGAACATATAATTCCTCTATATAGTCTCTGTCATAATTTAATTTCTTTTCCGGAAGGATACGTTCTAAGATTTCATTAATTGATTTTACTGACAGCTTCTTTTTATCCATCAGGTATGATACATAATTCGGATGACAATCATTGGATGCCGCCACGAAAAATTTGAACGAATATCCCCACTGAATCTCCTTGCGTATATCCAGAATAGCCGTATCAATTGCCTCCAAAAGATGGTACACCTTATATTGACTTCTCCCCGTATCGTTCAGATACATTGCCAAAAGCTCTGTCGGCGCATTCCCGGCGCTCTTTCCCATACCATAGAGAGAGCCGTCTATGAGCAATTGTCTGGAAATGTTTTTTTCAATCAATTCAACACAGTTCGCATATGCCAGCTGAAAATTATTGTGACTGTGATACCCCAAGCCTATCGCCGGCTTTAACTCCTTGTCTGACAGGTCAAAATAGTGAATGAGCTGATTCTTATGCAGCAATCCGTATGTGTCAACCAACGAGAACGCATACGGTTCCAAGTCATTTACCATCGCAAGCAGCTCCTTCAGCTCCGCATCAGAATAGCTGGTTATGGATACGGCCTGCACGAATACCTTGTATCCCAGCAATTTAATCTCATGGCAAAAGGAAATCGCCTCCCGGCGCCTGTCCTTTTTAAAAATTACCCGAATACCGTCAAGATAGCTGTCCTCACACGGCACAATATTCTCAATGTCACAGGTTCCGTAATCGATCATCCCGACAATCAGAGAATGCCCTTTCCCTAAATTCTCATATAATTTATCAAGACTTCGTGAATCCGGCTGAATCGTTCTGTCAATATCCGCGGTATAATTATGATTCAAAAAACCGACTTCAATAATATCCATTCGGGAGCTTACCAATCGCTCATATATATTTACGATACTGTCATGTCCAAAATTCCACTCATTTAAATAACCGCCATCCCGAAGTGTGCAGTCCAATATTTTAATTTCTCCCATCTGCTGACTCCTCGTTCATTCTGATTATGCTGCTGACCGTGGTTCGAATTCCTTCATCAAATGCCACCTTGGGCTCAAACCCGGTATCCTGCTTAAGCTCCGTAATATCCGCTCCCAGATACATGACCTGCTTCTCGCCGTAGGGAATCTCCCCGAAGACAGCCTCCCCTGCAATCCCTTTTTGATTTTCGACTTCCTTGCGGATTTGCAGAATGTACTCCCTTAACGCCTGTACCTGTCCACTGCCCAATACATAGGTCTTGCCATGCATTCCTTTCTGCCCCATAAGAAGCATCGCATTCGCAGCGTCGCCGCTGTACAGATAATCCCACATTTGCTCCCCTAATGTAAAACCTGCACGCTCTCCTTTAACGAGCCTATGTATTGCAGACATTACCATAGAGCCTTGTCCGTCATAAGGCCCATATACACTGAGTATTCTCGCCCAAATATGCCGCATTCCCAGAGCCTCGCAGCATTGTCTGCTCATATGCCCCGCGCATAATTTTGCCATTCCGTAACCATTCTCAGGAAACACCGGTGTTGCAGCTGTCAACAGTCCTTCCACCCTGCCGTATTCCGCCTGGCTGCCTGCACCGACAAAGGTATCGCAGCCTGCTCTTTTTGCAAATTCCACTGCATCTATTGTATACTGAATATTTCTAATCTGCAACGGCATATCGTTTCGTGCTTCTCCCGTAGTTCCCGCCCATCCGAAATGATAAAAAATATCTCCCTTCTCTGTTTCGGAAAGACCAATATCCTTTTTTTGAAGCTGTCGTAAATCCGACAAATCAGCCTCCACAACACACACACGCCTATCCTGCGGTATCTGTGTAATACGGGCAGATCCTTTATGACAAATTGCCGTTACATTTATATTTTCTTCTATGCATTTTTCAATAAGCGCCATGCCAATAGCGCCGGTAGGCCCTGTAATAATTATCCTTTTATCCGGAAACATTCTTCGCTCTCCCGCATCATAAAAATCTTCGCTTTAAATACTTTATCGGCCGCATAATGTGATACCACACCGGAAAATTTTTCTTCAGGCTCCTGTCGTCCTGCCTGCGCATCTCCCACAGGTTGTCCTTCTGAGAGCTGATTCCATTGACACAGTCTACTTCACTGACATCAACATCCACATAATACATACTGCATCTCCTCTTAAAACATCGTACCACAAAATCAAAATCTGCACAAATGCTGTATGTCAAATCAAACGGCAGTTCCAACAAAAGCTCTCTTTTGGAAAACATGACCTGATGGCATGGCATTCTTCCCGAAAGCAGCAGTCGAAATATCGTATTTTTCCCCCCATAGCCTTCCCTTATTCGGCCTTTTTCATTCAGTCGTATCACATTCCCGATTACAATGTCTCCTCTTAATTGAGGCTCAATACTCTTTAATACAGAGCTGCCGCAAAACACATCCCCGCTGTTCAAAAAAATAACCTATTCTCCTGTTGCTCTGGCGTCAGCACGGTTCATCGCATCGTAGAGACCGTTATCACTCTCCGACACCAGCTTTA
>CAMWYL010000315.1 GCA_947178465.1 uncultured Lachnospiraceae bacterium
GCCCAGAATACACAAAACAAAGGTATTCTTCATCAAGGGCCAAAACTGAACATCCGTAAAGAATCTTGTGAAGTTTTCAAATCCTACCCCAATCGTAGTGCTTGAAAAGATCTTGTCGCCGGGCATAAAATCCTGAAAAGCAATCAGAACCCCGTAAATTGGCAGATAATTGAACAGGAACACTACCACTACTGCCGGAAGGAGCATGATCAGAAACGGATAATTATCCTTCATACGCCTCTGCCATTCCTTTCCTGTCAGCTTATTCTTTTGGTAGTTTTTACCGGTCAAAGCTGCCGAAGCTGGAACTTTTTTGTTGACATTCATTTGCATCCTCCTTTTTTGTTTGTTGATTTTTTTATTTACATCCACCAAATCTTTTGTGAGATTCACTATATTATATATCAAAATCCGGGTCAATTAATTTTGATTATTTCCCTTAAAAATTGTGCATATGCACATTTTTGAATGATATTTTGTGCATTTTTGCGATAAATAGTTGACGTTTTCAACGGCTTCATGTATACTGAATCTGCAGAATAATACCATATTGCAAATTTATGCACTTTTACCGGTTTAACATCAATTTGGAGGTATAAGACAAGATCATGGAAAAAAAAGTGACGATTCAAGATATTGCAGACACGTTAAATTTGTCCAGAAATACCGTTTCTAAAGCGCTGAATGGAAAAAACGTTCCGGCCAGAACAAGAAATGCAGTCCTCAATGCAGCTATTGAAATGGGCTATAAGGGCTATAAGCTTGCGGCATCCTCTGACGGAACCATGGGACAAAAGCGATTCGTGATTCTGTCCACAAGATTACTTTTAAATATGAATTATTATATCCTTGTGCTGAGAGGAATGGAAGAAAATCTGTTGGATTACGACGTTGACCTGGTTCAATTCAAGATTACCAATCAGGCATCTTTTTCCAAATTCAAACACTATCTGTCCAACAGTAAAGTGGATGGAATCATCTGCATGGAATTTTTCGAGCCTGAATATATTGCGGAGCTTTTGGAACTGGATACAGCCCTTGTATTCCTGGATTTCCCCCTTAATTATTCAACGTTGAGGGGAAAATATGATATCATACTTCCTGAAAGTCAGGATGTGATAAAGAATTTCTGTATGGATATGATTCGCGAGAATAATTGCCGTACCTTTGGCTTCGTAGGCGACTATCTGCATTGCTGCTCTTTCTATGAAAGATTTACGGGCATGAGGGAGGCACTCTTTTTTTCGTCTCTCCCTGTCGATTTGCAATACTCCATTTTAAACGATGACTCCATGCCCTATGTCCCTGAAGCATTGGCGGAACAAATCCAAAACCTTTCTGCCCTTCCGGATTGTTTCGTCGCCGCCAATGACACAATTGCCATAAATCTTCTGAAGGCGCTGAAAAGTTTAAAAATTTCCGTTCCAAAGGATGTAAGGGTAATCGGATTTGACAATATGGCTGACGCAAAAAGCTGTACCCCTCCACTTACCTCTGTAAACGTAAATAAATCCATGCTGGGAAAGAGAATCATCGGCCTGCTTCTGGACAGAATTGCCAATCCCATGCAGGCCAACCAGATTATACATATTTCTTCCAAACTTGTGATTCGTTCTTCGACCTGACCCGGAATTGTTATTTTCATCCGGTCCTTTTGCAACATACCGGCTTTTTTCCGGTCCCTGTAAAGTAAAATTTCAAATCCGTCTCTTCAGTTTTAATTCAAAGGACGGTCTTGTGACATATTCCAAATAAATCGGTCTGCCCGCATACTCTAAATATGCTTTATACCGTTCCATGATAGCCGGCGCCTGTATCAGTTCCGGCACTTTATCCTTTGCACACATCTATCCATCCCGCATAACCTGAATACTGCTCCAATTCAGGGATGGTAAGCTCTATTGCACTGTTCCCGCTTCCACAGGCGGGGAACACAGTCTCAAAGCGTTTCAGCGACACGTCAAGGTACACCTCCACGCCCTCATTCACCGCAAACGGACAGACACCGCCCACGGCATGTCCCACCAGCGTTTCTGCATCCTCCGGCGTAAGCATTTTCGCCTTTGTACCAAACTGCGCCTTATACTTGGGATTATCAATCTTCGTATCCCCTGCCGCCACCACCAATACCACATGGTCGGACACCATAAACGAGAGCGTTTTCGCTATCCGCTGCGGCTCGCAGTGCAGTGCCGCTGCCGCAAGCTCCACCGTCGCGCTGGACACGTCAAGCTCCCGAACGCGTTCCTCCATCCCATATTCCCTAAAATACGCCTTTACCTTTTCTATTGCCATCTTTGTTCTCTCCTCTATCGATATCTTCTAAAGCATTCTTTAATTATATCGACAGAAAGCTTTTGTTTTTTACCATGCTGTATGAAATATTTCCTCACTCCCACTTAAACAGCACGAACCCGCCAATCGCCACGAGCGCTCCGATAACCTTCCGCCAACTGAAGGGTTGCTTCTCCACGCCAAAAAGCCCGAAAAGCTCTATCAAATACGCCACAATCAACTGTGCGATTACAATCAGCATAACCGCCTTCGCGGGCCCCAGCGTATCCATGCTCTTGATAACCGTCAGCGTGATAAATGCCCCAATCACACCGCCCAGCAGGCAGTATTTCGGCTCCACTGCAAGCAATCCCTTCATGGATGTCCTGTCCGTCGCAAACCACGCCACAAGACAAACCAGAAACGCAGTGAACTGAACAAAGGTATTCGCCGTCCACAGGCTCGTCTGCTCCGTCACCTTTGTATTAAATACTCCCTGCACGCTCATCAACGCGCCCGACAATAAAGCAATGAAAAATCCAATCATATAAGCAAACCATCCTTCTTCGAATTTACTTATATGATTGGATATAATTTCAAAATTTATTCAGCCGGTTTCCCCGCTGTCCTCATACTCCGTCGCAGGCAGAAGCTCCACCTGAGGATCCTCCAAAACCACCTCCGCCACAGGCTCGCCCGCAAGCTGCGTCTTGATCTTCTCAGAAAGCATCCTGATCTGTACGTTTGCATCCTCTCCGCCCCACACCTTGGCAAAGCAGATTTCCAGTTCTATCCAGAAATTGCTTGTCTCAATCATTTTCGGTATCGGCGCAGACGCCGCATAATTCTGCATAAAGGCCTCAACATGCGCATCCGCGTAGGACGGCTGTGTGACCGCGCTGATCTTTCCCGTCATGTCATACAAATCGGCGCTCGCCTCCCCTGCCAGATACGCAAGGAAACGGTTCGCCGCCGCTTTATGCTCCGAATAGCCGTTTATCACCAGCGCATTCGTCACGGACATTCCCTTCGTTGACAGCTCCATGTTAATATCAGGAAGCATCGCGATTCCATATTCATAGGCAAATTCGCCGTTTGCCGCCGCCTCATCCAGCTTCCGAATGCAGTCGCTCGTCGCGATGGTATAAATCGTTCTGCCCTCCAGGAACTCCTGTAGGATCGTGTCATAGTTCGTTTCCTTCGTATCAATCGAGAAGAACCGGTTCAAATCCTGATAAACCTTAAGGCTTGCAATGGATTCCCTGTTATAAATGTCTATCAGGCTCTTATTGTCCCCCGAATCCCCGCCGACGGAAATATAATTTCCGATAAAAAAGTAATTGTAAAAAATATCGGACACATCCCACCGAAAGAAGTACTCAACATTTTCAGGTGCCGAATAGCTGTCCGCAAAATTCAGAATATCCGCAATAGACGACGGTATCAGATCTGCTGCCGTTACCGGCTCCGCCGCCTCTGAAGAATCGCTCTCTCCGGATGCTTCTTCACCGTCTCCCTGCTCCGATGCCGCCTGCGCAATCTGCTCCAAATAGGTTTTGTTATAAAGCAGGGCACTTGTCTCAAAATACAGCGGGCAGCCTACAATCTTTCCATTGTAGGTCACCGCATTTATCGCCGCCTGATTAAAGCCGTTTGTGTTGGAGACCAGAGTCCCATCCGCAAGCTCGACCGCAAGCCCTGACAAATACGCCTTTTCCAGCAGATCATTGCTGACAATAAACACATCCGGCGTCTCATGTTCCTCGTAAATACTCGCCTCATTGACGCTTTCCAGATATTCCAACCCCGAAACAAGCTTTGTTTGCACACGGATGTCATTTTTCTCCTGAAAATCAAGCGCCTTGTTGTTCAGGTAATCCGTCAGCGCGTCATCCGTATACCACAGGATAATCGTTTCCTTCTTCGGCTCCAAAACCGCAAGCGCACTATCCCCGTCCGCTTCCTTCTGCTGCCAAAGCTCTATTCCCACATAGGCCGCCGCTACAATC
>CAMWYL010000316.1 GCA_947178465.1 uncultured Lachnospiraceae bacterium
ATAAATGACATTAGGGTGCCGGATTATTCTGATATCGAATTTTTGGAATATGAAGAAGTCCATACAAAGGAAAATAAGGATGTGTATCGTGCGGATATGTACATGATTTTTCATGAAAGGGATTGCTGTTACAGTGGCATTGCCTTATCGGTAGAATATAGCAAGGCAATCGTCATGTGGGACGATTTAGGGGATGTGTCATGGTTTGAATAGAGGGAGACGACATTCAAAACAATTTTCAAATTTTGATAGCGGTTCATACTGATTCTATGCTATACTATAAAGAGGTGTCTGAATGCAGCGGACAGAGTCCGGCATAATATTTGAATTGGAAGCAGGATGTGACAGAAAGCCGTTCATAAGGACGTTAGCAGTGATGCATAGTTACTGCGATTGAAGGAGGAAACATACATATGGGTAAGCAGTTTATTTGGCAGGATCGATTCAATATTGGTGTGGAGGCTATCGACAAAGAGCATAAAAAGCTTTTCGGTATTTTAAACAGATTGTTTACAAGCAAGGATGAAGAAGCGAAATACCAATGGGTCTGCCAGGAGGGAATCAAATACTTTAAGGAGCATGCGATGAAGCATTTCATTGAGGAGGAGGCCTATATGGCGTCCATTAATTATGTCAACTTTGATATGCATCGGCGGCTCCACGATAACTTTCGGAAAAAGACACTTCCGGCGCTGGAGCTGGAGCTGCGTGAGTCAAATTATTCGGCGGAGGCAATTAATCATTTTCTGGGTGTCTGTGCCGGATGGCTGATCGGGCATACGCTGACGGAGGATCGCGCGATTGCAGGCAAAATTGAGAGCAAGTGGGTGGATCTTCTGCCGGAGGAGCAGCAGCTTCTGATGACGCAGACGATTATGCAGCTCCTACAGGACATGTTCCAGTTGGAACCGCGTTTAGTCAGTGACAGCTATGGCGGGGAGCAGTTCGGAAAAGGGATTTATTACCGCCTGGTTTACGGGACCAAAAAAGGCGACCGCTGGGAGATATTTTTGGTTTTTGAGGAGAAGCTGATCATCAATACGGTTGGCGGAATCATAGAGTCAGAACACGACACGGTGAGTGTTATGCTGATGAACGCCGCCAGATATGTATCGCGGCAGTTCGTGGAGCGTATCAGAGAGCATTTCATGGCAGGAGAGCTGTATGAAATGATAGAGGAGAACCTGCTGACCTATGAGCAGTTTCAGCGGATGTTTGAGCGCAATAACCCGCAGTTCAGCCTGTTGTTTGATACCAAAGAAGGGTACTTTGCGTATTGTGTTGTCGCGCCGCATCTGCTCGATTATGAGGGCAGGGTTCCCATCATTGCGGAGAACGCGATGGCTGAGGTCAAGAAATACCTGCGTCAAAGAGGAGGAATCGCAAAGAAGAAGATCCTTGTGGTAGATGACGCTGATTTTGTACGCAAGGCCTTGTGTGAACTGCTGGGAGATACATATGATATCATGGAGGCCGCTTCCGGCATGGCCGCAATCCGTTGCATCACACTGAATCGGCCGGATTTGATCCTGCTGGATTATGAGATGCCGGTCTGTGACGGCAGCCAGGTATTGGAGATGATTCGTTCGGAGGAGGATTTTGCGGATATTCCGGTTATTTTCCTTACGGGCAGGGTTGACGCCGAGAGCGTTAAGAAGGTAATCGCGTTAAAGCCTGCAGGATATATGGCAAAAAGCCAGAAGCCTGCGGATATTAAGAAGGGGATTGATGATTATTTCAGAATGGCGGGCTCTTCGACTGCGCAGCGCGAATAAAGGGGATTGCCTGAGAGAAGATGGAGGGTTCTATGCAAAGGATATTGGTGGTAGATGACGCGGAGGTGAACCGCGAATTACTGCACGATATGCTGGAGGATGATTATATTGTAGAGATGGCGGAGGACGGGGCAGAGGCGCTTCGCAGGCTTGAGCAGTACGACGGGGAGTTTGCGGCTCTGCTTTTGGACTTGCAGATGCCGGGGATGGATGGCTTTGCGGTGCTTGAGGTGTTGGAGATGAAGGGCTGGCAGAAGCACATACCGGTACTTATCATAAGCAGTGAGCAGTCGGTTGAGGTTGAGAACCGCTGTTTCCGAATCGGTGTTTCCGACTTCATACATAAGCCCTTTGTGACCTCTATCGTCAAGAACCGGATAAAAAACGCAGTGGAGTTGTTCTCCTGCAAGAACCGGTTGGAGCAGGAGGTGGAGCAGCAGACCAGGACGCTGCAAAAGAAAGACCAAATCATTCAGATACAGGAACAGCGTCTGATGGAGGTAAAGAACTTTGGCAATCTGATGATGCAGTACCAATGCGCAATGATGGAGGTTGAGACAAAGCTCAAGGTACTGAATGAGGAGTTTTCGCGGGAATATAACAGAAATCCGTTTGAGGCAATTAAGAGCAGACTCAAGTCGCCGGAGAGCATTTATGAGAAGCTCAGGCGCAAGGGATATCCCTTCACGGTGGAAAACGTAGAGGAACATTTGGGGGATGTAGCGGGGCTGCGTGTGATTTGCTCCTTTCCCGATGATATTTACCATCTGGCGGAGGTATTTGCGCTTCAGGATGACATTGTCGTGCTAAAGAAAAAGGACTACATCCAAAATCCCAAGTCCAACGGTTATCGGAGCCTGCACCTTATTCTGAATGTGCCGATTTTCCTGTCAAGGGAAAAGAAGTATATGAAGGTGGAGCTGCAGTTTCGTACGATTGCGATGGACTTCTGGGCAAGCCTTGAGCATAAGCTCAAATATAAGAAGAATGTCAAAGATACGGATGCGATTGTCGCGCAGCTAAAAACCTGCGCGGATTCGATAGAGCTTCTGGATTACCGGATGCAGGAAATCCGTAACCAAATAGACAGCGCACGGGAGTAACGTGCGCTGTCTGTTTTATTGTTCAACTCATTTCATATATTCCGTTTTCGAGGAAGTGCTCTTTGGCTCGGATGCCTTATGCGTGTTCCGTACGCTGCTGCTTAAGAAGAGCGAAGAACTCCTCCTCCGGCATGGGTTTTGCGTAATAGTAGCCCTGTACCTGGTCACATCCGATGCTCTCCAGTAAATCAATCTGCTCTTTCGTCTCCACGCCCTCGGCAAGAAGCCCGAGACGGAGCTTATTTGCCATGGAAACGACCTGTTCGAGTATCAGTCGCCCCTTGCCGGATACCATCATGTTTTCCATGAACTTTTTGTCGAGCTTAATCACATCAAACGGTGTTTCCAAAAGGATGTTCAGGGAAGAGTACCCGCTTCCGAAATCGTCCATCAGCAGGGTGAAGCCTTCATCCTTGAGCTGCAGGGCCTTCAGGCTGACCTGCTGGTTGTCCGCGGATTCGGTGATTTCGAGCTCAAGTAAATCCTTGGAAATAGCGTATTTTTTGATGAGGTCGGAAAGCACCTCGATGCACTCGTCGTCCCGCAGATGAATCCTTGAGACATTGACGGAAACCGGACAGGAGGTAATGCCGGCATCCTCACACCGCTTGATGAAGCGGCACGCTTCTGCCCATATGTAGTAGTCAACCTTCTTAATAAAGCCGTTTTCCTCAATAATCGGGATAAACTCATTGGGGAAAATCATGCCGCGCTCCGGATGCCGCCAGCGCACCAACGCCTCCGCGCCGATAATCTCGTTCTTGGCAATGCTGTATTTGGGCTGGAGATACATCATAAACTGTCGTTCCGTAATCGCCGCCTGCATATTTTCCTCAATGAACTTCCTGTTGTACAGGGAATCTTTAAACTGTTCCTTGTAGAACAGAATATTGGTCAGGATGTTGTTCTTGGAGGCTTTTCTTGCCATCGCGGCCCTGTCCTCCATCTGCCGCAGTTCCATCTTCTTATCCTCAACGGTGTATACGCCGTAGGACATTTGGAGCTTCACATCCTTGAAGGAGCTGATGCGGGCATCCAACCGGTGGATCAGGTCTACCAGCTCGTCCTCCGTGTCATACTCGGTCACAATCATAAACACATCGCTGCGCAGATTTACAAAATACTGCTCGTCATGGCAGCACTCTTTTAGTCCGTGGCGGATAAAGTCCAGAATTTCGTCCCCGAATTTTTCTCCGTATGAATCGTTGATAATCTTAAATTTGCGGATGTCAAATTGGATAAAGCCGATATTCCTTGTAGTGTTATGAATAAGATTGTTGACATTACGGCGGAAGCGTTTGAGCTTGGTGAGCTCCTTGAGTACTCTCTGCAGCTCGTAGTTCTGCGGGATATCCTCCGACCTGATGCTGTTTTCAGTCTTGTCCTTGAGGTATTCTGCCAG
>CAMWYL010000317.1 GCA_947178465.1 uncultured Lachnospiraceae bacterium
GTTTACGGAGCAAATCAGCGGTTATGCAGGGATAACAGAACTCAATTTTAAGATAATCAATCAACTTATGGGAAAAATTCTTGTTTCTGAACCCGTAGTGACAGGCGGGCAGAATATTCAACGACTTACTATCCGGAGTCGGCGGATGCCCGGATCATGGATGAAACAGCTGGGAGTCGCACAGAGCTGATTGAGGATGAATGCAGATATTGGGGACGGGAAATCTGAAATTATTTATTAGTTTTGAAACTTTAGAAATTTCTTGACATAATTTCTGTTTTTCAGTATAAATTAATTAGAGATAAGCGTAGCTTATCGTATGGGAGTTGAACTCCTGTAAAAAGCAGTGAGTCCTACTGGGAGTGGAACCGATAAAAGCGGTGAGTCCTACCGTAAGTGGAAACAATCTGAGGCTGCGTTTTGCGCAGCCTCAAGCTTTGTTCTGAAAAAGGGCCAGAGGAAAGACATGGAACAGAAACGACAGAATTTATATCTCATAGACATGAAGTACGTACGCAATCTTGCAAAGGCGGATGACCATGTTTATGTGGATTTTACGAAAATTATGGATGGGGAAAAGCTGATTGGGGTCTTGAATTTTAACAACATGATTCCGGTAGACGAAAGCTGTACCATTCCACTGAATCTTCGAATTGTCGGATAAGATGATGCTGCCACGAGGAATTATAAAAAAATGGCGGCAAAGCAGCTTGACTGGTGTCAGCACAATCAAAAAGCCATTGTAAAAAAGGCAAATAAACTGTATGCGATGGTGCAGCCTGAAAAGACCAACGGTTTTCTGAAAAGGCGCTGCTGTGATTTTGGGAAGCCGGAAGCGATACTACAGAAGTGGGTAGATAGTAGGAACAGTTAGCGATAGAGTTTAGGATGGTAATGTATGGATGAGTACAGGAACCGGTTTCCGGAATAGGAACATTTGTATATCAGTCAGAGGCAGGGCAATGGGAGGACGAGAATGAGTCAGGAGTTTGACGTTAAGGAGGAGCTGAAAAAGCTTCCGAACAAGCCGGGCGTATACATTATGCATGATAAGGACGATACGATTTTGTATGTGGGGAAGGCAATCAACCTGCATAATCGCGTGCGTTCGTATTTTAAGGAGAATATCGGGCGCGGCCCGCAGATCGATAAGATGGTATCGCTGATTGCGCGCTTTGAGTATATTGTGACGGATTCGGAACTGGAGGCGCTGATTCTTGAGAACAACCTGATCAAGGAGCATTCGCCGAAATACAATACGCTGCTTAAGGACGACAAGACATATCCATATATCAAGGTAACGCTCGGGGAGGAATATCCGCGGGTAATGATGGTACGCCGGATGAAGAAGGATAAGGCAAAATATTTCGGTCCCTTTACAAATGGCGGGGTGAGGGAGACGATAGACCTGATCAATAAGCTGTATCTGTTGCGCACCTGTAACCGCAGGCTGCCGCGGGATTTCGGCAAGGAGCGCCCCTGTCTCAATTATCATATAAACCAATGCTGCGCTCCGTGTCAGGGGGGGATTTCGCAGGAGGACTATGCGCATAGGATAGAACAGGCCATTGAGTTCCTGAACGGAAAGCATCAGCCTGTTGTGAAGGAATTAAAGGAGAAGATGCAGGACGCTTCTGAGCGGATGGATTTTGAGGAGGCTATCCGGTATCGCGATTTGATAGAGAGCATCCGTAAGATCAGCGAGACGCAGAAAATGTCGGATAACATCGGAGAGGATAAGGATATTATCGCGCTTGCGCTGGACGGGAATGAGGCGGTTGTACAAGTATTTTTCCTGAGAAACGGGAAGCTGATCGGCAGGGAGCATTTTTATATGATGCAGATTGAGGAGCCATCGACCGACAAGATCCTGACAAGCTTTGTGAAGCAGTTTTATGCGGGGACGCCCTTTATACCGCGCGAAATCATGCTTCAGGAGCAGATTGAGGATATGGAGCTTGTCGAGAAATGGCTTACTGAGAAGAAGGGCGCAAGGGTGCATTTGCGTGTGCCGCTAAAGGGAGCAAAGGAAAAGCTTGTGGATTTGGCGGCGAGAAACGCGCAGCTGGTACTCAGCCAGGACAGAGAGCGCATCCGACGCGAGGAAGGACGGACAATCGGTGCGGTGAAGGAGATAGAAGAAATTCTCGGAATCAGCCCGCTGACGCGTATGGAGGCGTTTGATATCTCTAATATAAGCGGCTTTGCCAATGTCGGCTCCATGGTGGTGTACGAGAAGGGAAAGCCTAAGCGCAGCGATTACAGAAAGTTCCGCATGAAAACAGTGGCAGGGCCGGATGATTATGCGTGCATGGAGGAGGTGCTTACCAGGCGTTTCCGGCACGGCTTGGAGGAGAAAAGAGAGCTTCTTGAGACGGAGGGAGACGAGAGCTTCGGCAGCTTTACGAAATTTCCGGATTTGCTGTTGATGGATGGCGGTAAGGGACAGGTGAACGTCGCGCTGCAGGTGCTGCATACGCTTGGAATAAACATTCCCGTCTGCGGTATGGTAAAAGACGACAACCATCGCACCCGAGGCCTGTATTTCAACAATCTGGAGCTTCCGATAGACAGGAGCAGCGAGGGCTTTAAGCTGATAACACGAATACAGGACGAGGCGCACCGATTTGCGATTACCTACCATCGCTCACTGCGCAGCAAAGCACAGGTTCATTCCGTGCTTGACGATATTCCGGGGGTGGGACCGAACCGGCGCAAGGCGCTAATGAAATATTTTAAATCCATTGAGGATTTGCGCAATGCCGATATGGAGACCCTTTCGCAGGTACCGGGTGTCACTGCGAATGTGGCGGAGAATATTTATCGGTTTTTCCGAAAAAGGGAGGAAGAACAGGCGGGCGCTATTGACGAACAAATCGGAAGGGAGTAAAGTAAACAAAAAACGCTTTGCGTTTTTGGGTTTGCGTTTTTGAATGGAGGAGACAAATAAATGATTTCGCAGAAATATAAGGACATGCTACAGGCAAAATCCGTAATCAGAGAGATGTCGGAATGGGCGGGAAAAAGAGGAGCGGAAATCGGCTATGACAATGTATTTGACTTTAGCCTTGGGAATCCGTCGGTTCCGGTGCCGCAGGCTTTTACGGATAAAATGATCGAGCTTTTACAGACGCGGGACGGCATGGAGCTTCACGGCTACAGCCAGTCGCAGGGGATTGTGGCGGTGCGGGAGCGTTTTGCGGCATATTTGAATAAGATCTTTGGTATGGAGTATACAGCGGAGCATATATTTATGACAACAGGTGCGGCGGGAGCGGTCGCACATGCCATCCGCGCAGTAACACAGCCGGGGGACGAGGTTATCGTATGCGCGCCGTATTTCCCCGAGTATCAGCATTATGTCGGTGGAACCGGCGCGGTTTTGCAGGTGGTTCCCGCGGATACGGAGCTGTTTCAAATCAATTTCGAGAAGCTGGAGGAACTTTTGAATCCAAGGACGATGGCGCTGTTGATCAATACGCCGAATAATCCGTCAGGAACGGTTTACTCGGCGGAGACGTTGCGGCGGCTTGCGGCGCTGTTGGAGGAACGTCAGCGTCTGTACGGGCATGATATCTTCCTGATTTCGGACGAGCCGTACCGTGATATTGTGTTTGCGGGAGTGGATGCGCCCTATGTGTCGGGCTTTTACGATAATACGCTTTCCTGTTATTCTTATGCCAAGTCGCTTTCCATTCCGGGAGAGCGTCTCGGTTATATCGCGGTGAATCCGCGCTGCACGGACAGTACGCTGATTTCCGCGATATGCGCGCAGATTTCACGGGGAATTGGGCATAACTGCCCGCCCTCCATTATTCAGATTGCGGTCTCGGAGGTGTTGGGAATCACTTCGGATTTGTCCGTCTATGAGAAAAATATGAATATCCTGTATGACGCGTTGATGGAAATGGGTTTTACCTGTGTGAAGCCGGATGGAACTTTTTACATTTTTCCCAAGGCGCTTGAGGCGGATTCTGTGGCGTTTTGCAAAAAAGCGTTACAGCATGATATTGTTCTGGTGCCGGGCGATTCGTTCGGGTGCCCGGGATTCTTCCGAATGGCTTATTGCATCGAGACGGAGAAGGTGGAGCGTTCGCTTGAGGCACTTCGCAGGTTTGTAAAGGCGGAATACGGAATATAGCAGTGTGTGGTTCTGCCGATATAGGGCGTGAATGCATGCATGAATGCATGTGTGCATGTATGAGATTTGCAACGTATCGGAAAGGTATGGTGATGAGAATGATCAATGCCGGTTT
>CAMWYL010000318.1 GCA_947178465.1 uncultured Lachnospiraceae bacterium
TATGAACTTCGCTTTCTGCTTTTCTCTGAGCTGTAAGCCATACTCACTCATCTTCTTACCGGCTCTCGGAGACTTTCTTTTTGATTTTTTATCATATCCTAAAAATACGGGATCCAAATCAAGAGATCTGCATCTTTTAAGTACAGGAACTCTGTTTACTGCCATGTTTTTATCCTCCTAATCATTAAACTCTACGACGCTTCGGCGGGCGACATCCGTTATGCGGAACGGGTGTTACATCCTTGATGCTGGTCACCTCAAGACCGCAGGCCTGAAGTGCACGGATTGCCGCTTCTCTGCCGGATCCGGGACCCTTAACCATAACATCTACAGACTTTAAACCATGTACCAGAGCTGCCTTTGTAGCAGTTTCTGCTGCCATCTGCGCAGCATACGGAGTAGATTTCTTTGAACCTCTAAATCCCAGACCACCGGCACTTGCCCATGAAAGAGCATTTCCTTCCGTATCCGTCAATGTAACAATCGTATTGTTAAAAGAAGACTGAATATGTGCCTGTCCGCGTTCAACGTTTTTCTTTACACGCTTTTTTGTTACTTTTTTTGCAACTTTTTTAGCCATCTTAAACTAACCTACTTTCTTGATAAACTTGTTATTGTTTGCTACGGTTCGTAAAACGAACTCTCCCGTCTTTATTTCTTCTTGTTTGCTACGGTTCTCTTGGGACCTTTTCTTGTTCTTGCGTTGGTCTTTGTCTTCTGACCGCGAACAGGAAGTCCCTTTCTGTGGCGGATACCACGGTAGCATCCGATTTCCTGTAATCTCTTGATGTTCAACGCGATTTCACGTCTGAGGTCACCCTCAACCATGTATCCCTCATCGATAACCGCACTGATTTTTTTAACATCATCATCCGTCAGATCCCTGACACGGATATCAGGATTAACACCTGCCTTGTCAAGGATTTTGTTTGAGCTTGCTCTACCGATTCCATAGATATAAGTCAAACCGATTTCCACACGTTTTTCTCTTGGTAAGTCAACACCAGCAATACGAGCCATGTTAAAATTCCTCCATTTTGCTTTATGACAGAATTTACCAATCGGCAACCCGTCATAATATTAATAGTAAACTAATTGATTGGGGTACACTGTACCCGACCGGATATTTATCCGGTTTGTCCGATACTGATCGGTGGCAGAACCCTCTTATTTTCTGCCGGTTCCCGATGGCACTGCCATCGAAAAGCTTACGCGAAATGTTTCTCGGTATCAAGAAGTAAACACATAACAGACCAAAACCGTCATATATTCATAAACACATGCGTCGAAATGCGCGCAAAAGCATACGCCTGCGCCCGCTTCGATAAATTACCATGTGCCTCAGCCGCGAATCAATACAGAGCTTTGATTGGGAAAACTCCCAAGGGAATTAACCCTGTCTCTGCTTGTGTTTCGGGTTCTCACAGATTACTCTGATTCTACCTTTTCTCTTGATAATCTTGCACTTTTCGCAAATAGGTTTTACTGATGATCTAACTTTCACGTCAAACCCTCCTTTCAAAAAGACCGTTTTACATTATAACATGCAATTGTAGCGATTGCAAGCCTTAAAGTGAATAATTTCATTATTAATCATTTTCTATTTATCTCTCCAGATAATTCTTCCCTTGGACAAATCATAGGGGGAGAGCTCCAGCGTAACCTTATCGCCCGGAAGAATACGGATAAAATTCTGTCTCAGCTTCCCGCTGATATGCGCAAGTACCCTGTGCCCGTTCTCCAGCTCTACCTGAAACATTGTATTCGGAAGCTTCTCCACTACCGTTCCTTCAATTTCAATTACATCAGACTTTGACATTATTTTACCTCCTGAATGTCCTTGCAAATTCGTTTAATTTGTTCGTTCGTCATGGACTCCAAGCCCATTTTGTAATCCCTTTTTTTGATTACCTGTATGTGCTTTTTGTTCTTGCGCTTCGGATTCTGCAATGTCCTTACGCGTCCATCGACAAGCCACACAAATCCGTTCTCCTCCTTTATAATAAGATATACCGCATCCTTATCATGCCCTGCGATGGAATATGCCAAGTATCCTACCATATCTGCCCTCTGCTTTACGAAATATTGTTTTGCCTTGAACCGCAAAGCCGTTACGGTAAAACAGTAAGAATTTCCGGCTCGCCGTCCGTGATCAGTATCGTATTCTCATAATGCGCGGAAAACGAACCGTCCTCCGTGACCACTGTCCAGTCGTCATCAAGCCACTCCACATCCGCACGCCCCATATTTATCATCGGCTCAATTGCAAGCGTCATGCCTGCCTGCAGCTTAAGGCCTCTGCGCCGCTGCCTGAAATTCGGTATCTGCGGATCCTCGTGAAGCGACGTCCCAATCCCATGTCCGACCAAATCCTCCACAATCCCATACCCGAATTGTGAGATATAATCGTCAATCGCATTGGAAATATCGTGCAGATGATTTCCCTTTCTTGCGTACTTTATTCCCTCAAAGAAGGAATTTCTCGTCTCCACAATCAGCTTTTCCGCTTCGGGGCTGATTTTCCCGACTCCGTAGGTTCTGGCCGCATCGGAATGATATCCTTTATAAATCAGTCCGCAGTCAAGGCTTACGATGTCACCCTCCTGAAGGATTCTGTCCGCTCTGGGAATCCCATGCACCACCTCATCATTTACGGATACGCATATGGAAGCGGGGCACCCGTTATAATTCAGGAAATTGGGGATACACCCGAATCCTCTGATGAGCTTTTCGCCAAGCCGGTCAATATCAAGCGTTGATATTCCCGGCTCTATCGCCTGACCAAGCTCCTCATGCACCTTCGCAAGAAGACGGCAGGACTCCCGCATCAAATCAATCTCTCTCTGTGATTTTATTGTAACAGCCATTTTCTAAAACCTCCCGATTGTATTGCAATTGCATTGCAATACAACACAATTGATTACTGCAGAATATCCACAATCGCAGAAAATACGTCCTTCATGTCCGCAGTGCCGTCTACGGACTGCAAAACGCCCTTTGCGGAATAAAAGTCAATCAACGGCTGTGTCTGCTCATGGTATACATTCAGTCTGTTCTTTACGGTCTCCGGCTTATCGTCGTCCCTTAAGATAAGCTCCGCACTGCACTTGTCGCAGATTCCCTCCGTCTTGGGCGGAATGTGTACAATATGATAGGTTGCACCGCAGCTCACGCAGGCACGTCTTCCTGACATTCTGTTGACAATGTTCTCATCCGGAACATCCACATTAATCGCATAATCAATCTTGTCGCCAAGCTCCGTCAGCGCCTTGTCAAGCACCTCTGCCTGCGGAATAGTCCTCGGAAAACCATCCAGCACATAGCCGTTCTTGCAGTCCTCCTTCGCAACTCTGTCGAGAAGAATTTTTACGGTCAGTTCATCCGGAACCAAAAGTCCCTGATCCATATATTTCTTAGCCTCCATGCCAAGCTCTGTACCGTTTTTGATATTTGCCCTGAAAATATCTCCGGTTGAAATATGGGGAATATCAAACTTCTCCGCAATCATCTTTGCCTGTGTGCCTTTTCCCGCCCCGGGGGCGCCCAACATAATAATCTTCATTTTCTTTCCTCCTTACGAATAGCTTTTTATTAGTTTCAATATTTTCAATTCAAAACGCCTGTAACGGCATGCTCAATTCAAAATACCGTACCGAAAAGCCGACGGGATAAAACAATGGATAGAAGCAAAGCATATGCTTTGCTTCCACATCGTCTATTGTTTGATTAGTCATTCAAAAAGCCCTTGTAATTACGTACCAGCATTTTAGACTCAATCTGCTTCATGGTTTCAAGAATAACACTTACAATAATGATTAAGCTCGTTCCACCAAAGGAAACGGAAGCATTAAATACACCGTTAAAGAAAAACGGCACTATCGCAATAATCACAAGACCAACCGCACCGATAAAGATAATCGCGTTCAACACCTTGGTCAGATAATCACTGGTAGGCTTGCCGGGACGAATTCCCGGGATAAAACCTCCCTGCTTCTTCATATTGTTCGCAATCTCCAACGGATTGAAGGTCAACGACGTATAGAAATACGCGAAAAATACGGTTAATACAACATAAACCAAGAGACCGATTGAATAGACCGGCTGGTTCGGGTTACACCAGCTATCCTGGTTCAGACCGTTCAAAATCTGTCTCCAAACTCCTGTCCCCTTATATTGAAGCAGCGTCGAAATAATAATCGGAAACTGCATCAGGGAGGAAGCGAAAATAATCGGTATAACGCGTGCCGTATTT